>JAKBSX010000515.1 GCA_021844725.1 Actinomycetes bacterium
TTGGCAGAGGACGAATCGCTGCATCGATCTATAGCTGAGCAGTGCAAGGGATGGGATGGGAGACAGCTCCGTCGCTTACCCCTTAAGGTGTTGGCTCAAAATATAGAGTTGGCTTCAAATCCGCAGTCTTTGACCAAAGAGGACATTTTCAGGGCAATAAAATCTTTCTAAAGCTACGAATTCCGGGGGGGGACATGGCTGCTAATTCCAAAGATGACTTTGGCACCGATTTTAATAGTGTTGAAGTTCCTGTCGAAATTCCGGCGGAGTTAAGTCCGCCGGAATTCGGTTCTGATGCGGTAGTTGATTTACTTGGTAAATTGGGTTATAAATTCATCGCTATAAATCCTGGATCAAGTTTCAGGGGCCTGCATGATTCGATCGTCAATCACCATGGAAATAAAGATCCAAAGCTCCTGCTTTGCCTCCATGAGGAGGTGGCAGTATCCCTTGCTCATGGTTACGCAAAGGCGTCTACCAGGCCAATAGCGGTGGCAATTCACGACCTGGTTGGACTTATGCATGCTTCAATGGCTGTCTACGATACCTTTGTTGACCGTACACCGCTCTTGATTCTCGGAGGAAGTGGTCCACGGGATCGTTATAAGCGAAGACCCATTGACTGGATTCATTCTGCGGATAGTCAAGCTCAACTTATACGGGAGTTTGTCAAATGGGATGATGAACCCAGCCCCTCATCAGCATTTGTGCCGAGCATAATGAAGGCCCACCAGATTGCGCATTCTTCACCCCATGGACCCACTTATATTTCTCTCGATTGTGCACTCCAGGAGGAAGAAGTTGATGAAAAAGCTGACCTGGATATCGATCCAGCCAGATACCCTTCTCTACCTGCAATTACACCAGATCCTGTTGTAATTGCAAAAACAGCGGAAGTACTTTGCAGTGCTCAAAATCCCCTGGTGATCGGAGGAAGGCTTTCTCGGATTCCCGGTGTTAGCGAAGCCCTTGAGTCTCTTGTTGAAGAATTAGGCGCAGCCTACATCGACGAGAGAAATTCGGTATCGTTCCCAACCATGCACCATTTAAACTGCAATGGCCTTGACTCAGTGATCGATCAAGCTGATGTAATCTTTGCGATAGACGTAAGCGATCTTCCATCATTGCTGGAACGAACTGGCTCAACATCAACGGCCGATAAATTCATTATCGACCTCTCGTTTGGTGATATCGATACTAAGTCCTGGAGCAATAATTCTTCGCTTCTGTCGCCTCGGGACATTCATCTAATGTGCGACCCGCTTATTGGTATCAGGGCAATCACAAAGGAACTTGCAAAATCTCTGGATAGCGATTCTGTACGGTTGCGAACGAACTTTATTGGTGCAAAGGTGAACGAATTTCGTAAAGAAAGAGATGCGGATCAGAAACGCCATCTTGACGATACTCCAATTTCACAGGTGCGGCTGGTTTCTGAGCTCTGGAATGCTGTCAAAGACGTAGATTGGTTACTCCTTTTGCGCAATACCAGAACCTGGCCAGAAGGTATATGGAACTTCACCGGCAGTGGACAGTTTCTCGGACATTCCGGCGGAGGAGGTGTTGGATATGGTCCAGGAGCAATGGTGGGAGGCGCGTTAGCGGCACAGGAACAAGGCAAGCTCGGTGTTGGCATAATTGGCGACGGCGATTTTCTAATGGCGTCATCTGCCCTTTGGACCGCCACACATTACCGGATACCAATGCTGATGGTGGTAAACGACAACAATTCGTTTTATAATGATGAGCCCCATCAGGCGCGGGTTGCAAAGCGAAGAGGCAGACCGGTCAGGAATTCTTGGATAGGTATGAGAATTTCGGATCCTGCGATAAATATATCCGAATTGGCAAGATCTTACGGATGCTGGTCAATCGGTCCTATTGATGATCCCTCCAAGTTGAAAGACGCACTCAACCAAGGACTCAGTGCGGCACTGTCAGGGAAAACTGCTGTAGTCCATGTACTTACTTCCCGTTGAAGTTTTCCCAAACAGTGAAGTTAGAGTTGGATTTTCCACTTTATGTGGCTCAGACTGAACAATCTGATTCATGCCAATTTCCAGGGAATCGTTCAGTAGAGTATCGCAACCACTTATTTCCAGGTCTGTTGTTGAGTCACGTAGGGCCCAGGTTGTGCCTCATTTAGCGCTCATGATCAATGGCACTGTCTATTATCTCCACGCCAGGCCAGCCTCTGTAAAAGCGGGGCTAAGTATTTAGTGAGAAATATGACAATTTTCACAATCTGAATTTGACCACGATTTGTCTGTAGGTATAATGGTCCGATGTATCAACTCTGCTTACGTCTTTGTCACGATATGGAAACACTAAATGGTGGGAAGGTAGACAATAATTTTTTCGGGAATGCAAAGTGAGATGTAAAGTCGCAGATGATATCGGCTCTCCGTATCTATAACCAGAGCTTCAAATCTACAATCAGAGATGACCTTGCACTGACTCCTTCATTACCACGAAAGATCCATGCAAGCTTTATTAGTTAGGTGACAATTACTTATGACCATTGAAAATCCACAGTCTCTGCAGGCGTACGCACCTGGAACTCCGCCGGGTTTAGAAGGGTTTGACTATCCGGCCCCCAGGCACCCTTTTTATCTGCGTCAGGAAAGGTCGACGGATGTCGAAGAGTTGATGCCACTTGCTAGATCAGTGGCTAGACGGAGGTATGGTCGGGCCGCTCTTGGTCTGACTGAACCCGGAGACAAAATTCTGGTAATCACCTATCCACACCAGAATGAGGTGGTTTACCAGGCAGTGAGCAGAGCGCTACTGGAAGAAGGCGCATCCAGCGTCGACCGAATTGACGTGACTGACTTGGGTATGGAGGTCAAAACTTACAGTGCCGCCGAAGGATGGCGGGAAATCACTGACCGACTTCCTCCAATGGTTGAAAGCGGAGTCGAATTCAATGTTGCTGCTGCAACTCTTAAAAATTACCTTCAAGACCGCCCTGGTTACACTGCAGTGTTGGCCGGAGAGGCTGGACGACGCCACTGGAAGCGTGCAGCCGGGCAACGGGTTAAAAACAACTGGATGTACGCAACCTATGAAGACTTTATTTCCAGAGCCAACAGCTATCCGGACGAGCTCTGGAGAACAATCGACCTCAAGGTTGTTGAATCATTCAAAGATGCAGAAGAAATTCGCATCACCAGTCCCGAAGGTACTGATATCGGATGGAAGGTGACCGCTGAACAAGCTGAACTATGGCAACAGGGAGCTTTCCAGTCTGGACACATCATTGGATCAACTATCCAGGGGATTCGCTTTGGCCACCCTGTGGAAACCTTTGTCAAGCAGGCTGACTCGTTGTATCAGACTCTAAATGGTGTAGTGGCCGGGGTTAGTAACCACACCGGATATTTTCCTCACATTGAAGTCCACATAGAGCGAGGTCAGATTGCCAAAATAGTTGGCGGAGGGCGATATGGAGAGCTATGGCGTGAGGTGGTGGA
>JAKBSX010000516.1 GCA_021844725.1 Actinomycetes bacterium
GAACAACTTGACGAATGGGTGAAATTAAATGGAATTTAGGCAGTTGGGTAATAGTGGACTCACGGTTTCCGCTCTTGGGCTGGGTTGCAACAATTTTGGCATGCGGTGTGATTATGAGCAAAGCGAGGCTGTAATCAACGCTGCCATCGACAACGGAATCACATTTTTTGACACCGCTGATATTTACGGTGGCAAGGGTGGTTCCGAAACATTCATAGGCAAAATCTTGAAAGGCCGAAGAGACGAAGTCGTTTTAGCGTCGAAATTCGGAATGGATATGGGGACCCGAGACGTTGCGCTTGGTTCGAGAAGTTACGTCAGAAAAGCGATTGAGGGGTCGCTAAGCAGGCTTCAGACTGACTATTTGGACCTTTATCAACTGCACCAGCCGGATCCACTGACACCAATCGAGGAAACTTTAGCGGCACTTGATGAACTGGTGAAAGAGGGCAAGGTTCGTTACATTGGTTGTTCTAATTTTGCCGGATGGCAAATTGCGGAAGCTGAATTGAAGGCAAGACAGCTTCACGTTGAGCGCTTTATATCGGCCCAGAACCAATATTCCATAATTGAGACGGAAGTTGAGAACGAGATCGTTCCTGCCTGTGAGCATTTTGGACTTGGAATGCTCCCCTTTTATCCATTGGCATCGGGACTTTTGACTGGGAAGTTCAAGAGGGGTCAAGAGCCCCCAACTGGAACCAGGTTAGCTAGTCGTCAAGAAGAACTAAGTCGTACTAATTGGGACTTAATTGAAGCTCTGGAGAATTTTGCAAGCGCAAAAGGTGGGTCTCTCTTGTCGCTCGCCATATCCGCTTTGGCAACCAAGCCAGCGGTTTCATCTGTAATAGCTGGTGCTACAAAGCCTGAACAAATTGTAGCTAACGTCAAGGCAATTGAGTTCAAATTGTCAAGTGACGATATGGCAGAGTTAGATGCCCTAATTGACTTGCACGAATGATAAAAAAGTCCCTTTGTTATAGAAGCTGAGTCCCATGGATGAATGATTTGGTAATTCGTTTACACCGGATTAACGAAGGAGTGCATGCCAACGTGTCTGATCTGTCTATCGCGATGACACATGTAAAATATGCACCTACGACCACTTTATATGGATAACTTGAAGGGTTTCCCAAAGGTCAGCTAGTCACGGTAGTTTGGGTAAAGGGAGTTCACATTTCAGCAGGTCATTTTGCATACTCGCCATAGGTGCGTATGCAAATGCTGCGCCTGCAAAAATCCTGCGATAACTTTCCTAACACAGCGGGTAATCAAAGGCGCCTTTCTGGCTTGTTCTTCTTCGATAATACCTCCTGCGAGGGTGAAGCGGTGAATTCGAGCGTTTCCCTAAGAACAAAGCCAACTCGGGCTTCGATTTGGCGTCCGCTAAAGACCTTTTCAACATACTCGATAGCCTCGTCAACGGAGTTGAAGTTGCTGAGTCGGTATAGTTCTCTGATGTCATCAATATCCCTATCTTCGCGAGATGCAAGAGCTTTTAGAGCAAAAAGGTAGCGCGGCGAAGCTACACTTACGCATAGTGCAGGTAGGTCCAAATAGTTTTTGCACTTGAATCGGGACCGGGCATAAATCCTTTGACTGCGTCGTTTAGCCAGCCAGGCTTTAGAGTCCGCGTCTTGGCCACATCATTGGCGGCCTCGTAAACAACCATCTTCGGTTCAAAGACTCCGTCCAAATCCTTGGTTGTTCGCTTGCGATTGTAGCAAAGCGCCATCGCAGCTCCGTCAACGAGAAATATCTCTCCGCGAATGCCGCGTTTTTCAAGCTCATCAGACAAAGCTTCAAGATTTGAAATAATGTCTTCCCTGGTGAAAACCGTTACACGCTCCTAAGTGATTGCTCATCTACGAATATTCCACGAATCGCGATCGGGGTAGGCGTGTTTGCAAAAGCCAACGCTTCGAGAGTTGGAATAGGCGTGAACCACTCGAATTGCTCTAAGAAATACTCCGGATCTGAAACCCACGAAGGAGGCCGCAAGCCGAAGCGAACGCAAAGCATCTCGACCACGCCTGAAATAAGTGCGTCAAACTTCGGAGTCCGGGTTGTGACTGGCTTCTGCGCCACCAACTCGGCTTTTTGATCTCTGGGTAGTAGCTCCCATTGGCTTATAATTTCTGTTACGACCCGAAATGCGGTACCTGTGTCCGGCGGAGATTCTTCAAGTAAAGCGCGCACCTCGATTGCGCAGGACGCGGGAGTCATGGGTTCGAAACCGTCGTCGCACAGACCGATCTTTGTGCCAAGCGCACGAGCAAATGCAACAACGGTAGAGAGATGTGGCTCATGCTTTCCATTTTCAAGTCGTGAAATGTTCGACTGAGGTAACCCAAGGGCTTTGGCTACCTCTTTTTGGGGAATTCCCAGCGTTTTTCGCCGGTCGGCAAGTTCGCTAACCAGTCTGTAGCTCTCTTTCATAACAACAATAATAGCAGCGAATATATCACAAATAACATATTAGGGCGACAAGCTACTGTCTGGACTAACGATGATGCTAGGGCGGCGGGAGAGGAGCTTCCTCTCCCCGCTTCCGTCAAACCGAACGTGAACCTCCCGATTCATTTAGCTTCGAATTCGCAGCTGTTTCGTTTAAGCTCATCCCCATTACCAGGTTGGTTGGTCCATTACAGCCCGTTCGTCTCGCCGCAGATATGCGTTTCTAGGTGCCCGCTACGACAACGAAGTTTTCCTACGTTCTGTTCGCTTTCAGGAGCAATTAAGACTTTAATCTCGATTGGGGCGGAGCTCAGAAGTGACAAAGTTTGTTTTTTCTGAAGTTGGTATATAGAAGAGCAGGTAGGACGGTTGTTATACTCGATTTCGATTTCAATTCATAATACGTTTATCTGGCATTAATGTTTTTGTAACATTTGGCCGATATAACTTTTAACATGGTTTATTCAAGTGCAATAGGTGAGCAAGAGCGAAGTTTCTACCGAGGCGGTAGTTTCTATTCCCCCCGTAACCGTAACTCATTGGCCACAGAACTTGTACATAATAAATTGTCTCCCCCAACGAGCGAACACGCCAATGTCAAAACGTCATCCCCTAGGCGTGTTGCTCGACCCTCACAATGCCACCGATACCCCTCGGAGCTGCGCCGCTAGCCCAAACGGCGCAGCTGGCATTGTGTATATCCAAATCAACGTCACTTCCAATTAACATAAATTGCGTATGGTGCTTATTTTCGTGTGCTGGAAAATCAGTACTAGATTAATGGTAACCATTCAGGTGGTCAACTTCTGACCACCGGGCCGGGTTCTTTGGGTGTTGGGGTGGAGTGAGCTCAGTTGGCTGTATTGGGATGTAGATTCATGGCCCAGATCGTAGTGGGGAAGGCATCCAAGGCTCACCACGAAAGAGCATCGTGAGAACATCGAGTGCGTCCTGGGACTGCTTTTGAGCGGTGGAGATGTAAGAGCGCACCGCTGCCAAGCGCTCTGCTCCAG
>JAKBSX010000517.1 GCA_021844725.1 Actinomycetes bacterium
TTCCAAACTGGCCAGCGAAGTCGGTTGGAACGAAGGGTTTGTCACTCCTTCGCCCAGAGTGGAGGTGTCAGGTGGACCTTATATGTTTGCGAGCTATATCCCTGGACAGCAGCTTGAGCTTGTACGACCTCGGATTTTATATATAATTGGCAGGCCCAGTCCGGGAACCGTTCTCATCTTGACGTCACTGGCTTCCCATACCTTGCATCCAGCAGTATTGGTTATTCGGACATTAAATCCGTGGTTGGTTCCAATCATGGGAAAACCGTTACGGTGATATTCAAGAAGCCCTTTTCCGAATGGGAGCAGTTATTCCGCTTTCTGGTGCCTTCCAAACTGGCCAGCGAAGTCGGTTGGAACGAAGGGTTTGTCACTCCTTCGCCCAGAGTGGAGGTGTCAGGTGGACCTTATATGTTTGCGAGCTATATCCCTGGACAGCAGCTTGAGCTTGTACGAAATCCCCACTATTGGTCAACGCCAGCAACTGTTCCAGTCGTTCGATTTGTAGTTGCTCCCAACCCGGCCACTTATCCTTCAGAACTCCAAAATGGAACCCTGGGAGTTCTGCAGACTCCATTTCATGGAGTCTTATACAGTGATATTCAGAGCGTTGTGGGAGTTAAAAGTTACTTAGTGCCCTCTTTGGTAACAGAGGAACTTCTTTTTAATCTAAAAAACAAGGTCCTCTCTGATCTAAAGGTTAGACAAGCTATAGGACTCGCGATAGATCGGCAAAAGATAGCTTACGATGCTTTAGGCGCTTTTGAGCCCAAAGTTTCCCCTACTGGGAACAACATTTTTGCTCCCGGAACCCCCCAATATTCTAACGATGGTTCACTCTACAGCACTTCTGGCCCAACCAAGGCGATTGCCCTTCTTGGCTCAGATGGGTACCACCTGTCTCCTAAGGGTTTACTAGAGAAACATGGAGTTCCACTTGTTTTAACAATCACCGCAGATCAGTCCGATCGCCAGATATTGCTGGTTGAGCAGGTTATAGAGCGAGAACTTCAGTCAATTGGAATTCAGGTACAGAAGGCTAATGTTTCAGCTGGAGTTCTCGAGAGTTCCGTACTGCCGACAAAGAAATACGATTTAGCTATTGTTGGACAGTCTGGATCGCCCAACGCTACTTTCGGTGGAAGCAGGTATTACCAGAGCGGGTCACCGCTGAACTATACAGGATTCCAAAATCAAGCGGCAGATAAGCTGATTACAGAAGCTAGTGAACAGCTTGACCCTGGAACTTCAACACAGATATACAATGAACTGGATGCTTTGATCTGGAAGGAATTGCCCTCAATCCCACTTTATTCATCCCCTGATATATTAGCATTTCAGGCTGGTTATAACTTTATAGGGGCGAGTTCAGCAGGCTCTACTATTTTCTGGAATGCAAACAGCTGGAAATATGTGCCGCCTAGTTGAAATCGGAAAAGATCGACCTTGATTCGGCCTGAAATTGCGGTAACTTCAGCTAAGTTAGTTTTGCTCATGACTTAATGTCGAAGTGGCGGAATAGGCAGACGCGCTAGCTTGAGGGGCTAGTGCCCGTAAGGGCGTGGGGGTTCAAGTCCCCCCTTCGACACTCGTTGAATCGACCTGATTTGATGCTCAAAGCTGGGTGGCCGGATAACCATGAAGCAAGAGGCATCGTCTGTTTTAGTTTCGGTTGCGGATGACTGCAGAACAGCAGTTACCGGTTTGTAAAATATTGAGTTCTGTGTAGGCCAAGGGCCATCTCGCTAGTACCCAGCAGATTTCCAGGGCTTCAATGGGCGCTCCAATTTTTAGAAGTCACTCGCAGCTGGCTGTTTTCCTTCAGTGCACCTGATCTGCCTGGGTAATTCTACCACCAGACTAGGTTGACAAGACTTTTTCTCACCTATGGACAAATCAAGAAGTGTGGGGTTCTTATACATCATTGAGTGATAGATTCGAGGTGCCTCGACTGGCGCGTGCATCTGACGGGTAAGGTATATGGATTTGGTAGTTGGTCAAAGGGTTTTTATTCTTTAATCCATGATATTTTTTGGTTATGAGTAGGTAATAATTTACCTATTATTGAGGGAGTTTCTCAGCAGCACCTTATCGTGCAATGGAAACTATTGCTCGGTGTGCTCTAGTTGAGTGGTTTGTAGTCTAATTTGCGAGCTGATGAAGTTTTACTTATGCTGAGTGAGATCATTTTGGAAGGGGTTTCGGTTGATAAAAGTAGTCATACCAAAAGAAACCGCCAAGGGGGAGCGGAGAGTTGCCGCAATACCAGACACGGTGTCAAGGCTTATTGGGGCTGGCTGTGAGGTGTGGGTAGAAGCTGGATCAGGTAATGAGGCTCACTATGCGGATTCATCCTATATTGACGCTGGCGCCCGTGTAAGTTCAGACAAGTCTGAGCTTTTTGCTAATGCAAACGTGGTAGTAAAAGTGCAGGCTCCGGACAAAGAGCAGGCCTCGCTGCTTTCTCCCGGGGCAGTCGTGATATCAATGCTTTATCCAGCTAAAAATCCAGAAGTAGTGGAAGTTCTGCAACGCAACAATATCACAGCCTTAGCATTAGAACTCTTACCCAGGATTAGTCGGGCGCAGAGCATGGACGTATTATCATCGCAAGCTTCCTTGGCGGGATACAAAGCGATGATAATCGCTGCAGACCGACTGGACAAAATCATCCCCATGCAAATGACTGCTGCAGGAACTCTAGCTCCGGCACGAGTGTTTGTTATGGGTGCGGGAGTCGCAGGTCTTCAGGCAATAGCCACGGCTCGCCGGTTGGGCGCAATTATTGAAGCTTTCGATGTCCGGTCTGCAGTTAAGGATCAGATCGAGAGCTTGGGGGCGAAGTTTGTTGAAATACCTTTAGAGGCTTCAGAAGGTGCTGGAGGATACGCTGCTGAACAGTCACCCGAGTACCTTCAAAGGCAGCAAGAGTTACTTACGGAGCGAGTAGCGGCTGCGGATATCGTAATAACCACCGCATCAATTCCAGGACGAGCCGCACCAATTCTGGTGACGCATGAGATGTTATCAATGATGCGACCAGGTTCGGTAGTGGTTGATCTTGCTTCAGAATCGGGAGGCAATTGTGAGGCTACTGTACCAGGCGAAGAAGTTTCTATCAGTGGAGTTACCGTCGTTGGAATTACAGATATTCCCAGTCAGCTTTCTGTTCATGCAAGCCAAACCTATTCGCGCAATGTGCTCAATCTTTTGCTTGCGATGATATCTGACGGAAAGTTAGTCCTTGACTTTTCGGATGAGCTAATCAATTCAACCTGTGTTACCCATCAGGGAAGCGCACATTCTAAAGAGTCTGCTAGTCCCAGCACATCATCAATTCCTGGAGGGAATTCATAATGACTCCTCAACTTATTGGTTACATTACCACTTTCGTGCTAGCTGCCTTTGTGGGTATCGAGGTGATTTCCAAAGTTCCCACGATTCTGCATACTCCACTTATAGA
>JAKBSX010000518.1 GCA_021844725.1 Actinomycetes bacterium
AAGCTTCAAGACATCCTGAACCACAAAACCAGGTGACTGTGCATTGGTCCATCCGGATGGAACCATAGAAGGATTCGTCGGCGGCAGTTGTGCTGAGAGTTCGCTTCGGGTCCAGGCACTACAAGCTTTGGACTTGAATCAGCCGACCCTGCTATTGATTACTCCGGAATTGCCCGAAGTCGTTTCGGAGTCGCCTCCCGGAATTGTCACCGTGGCAAACAAGTGCCTTTCTGGTGGAACCATTGAAATATTTTTGGAGCCTTCAATCCCTGATCCACTTGTTTTCGTCTATGGTCACGCCCCGATAGCGGAGGCTCTTTTGGATTTAGGCCAGCATCTTAAGTTCGATGTACGACCTGCTGACTTGAATACTGAATTCCCAGTCGATCTATTTGCGGTTATTTTGGCTACCCATGGCTCAGATGAAGCAGAGGTAATTAAGCTCGCTCTCGATCATGGAATCGGATATATAGGGCTGATAGCCAGCCGGAAGCGGGGGCGGGCTGTACTTGATCTCATTGGAATAGACGGGGAGGAACTTGAACAGATTCATACTCCTGCCGGTTTAGACATCGGGGCAAGGGAACCCGAAGAAGTTGCAGTGTCAATCTTTGCAGAGCTGATTTCAACCAGACGGTCTGAATTGCCTTCGCCTCGAAAGGCGTTAGTTGATTCTGCCGGAGTATCGGCAGTTGATTTGGTTTGTAAAATGGAAGTAGCACAGGTTGATTCGTCGATACATTTGGAATATAAAGGAAACACGTACTGGTTTTGTGGTTCAGGATGTCTTGAAGCTTTTAAATTCGAGCCTGATCGATATCTGTCAAATATCTCGTGAGCGAATTCGAATCACTTTTCCCCGATGTTGAGAGTGTACGGCTGGCCTTGTCCAAGGTCGGGTATTTGTCAGATCTCGGCCTGGCTACAGCTCTATTTTGTGCCGTCCGAATGGGTTTGCCATTGCTCCTGGAAGGTGAGCCGGGAGTTGGAAAGACCGAGGCAGCCAAAGCTCTTTCAGAAATACTTGATACGCAGTTAGTTCGCCTGCAGTGCTATGAAGGTATCAATTCTTCAGAAGCAGTCTACGAATGGAATTATTCACGCCAGTTACTGTCGATCCGGTTGGCAGAGCATAAGGGAAGCAGTCTGGTTGAACAAGATTTGTTTAGTGAGGAATTCCTGATAGAGAGGCCAATTCTGAAGGTAATCAGGCATAGGGGTCCTCGGCCAGCGGTTCTATTGATTGATGAAGTTGATAGATCTGATGACGAATTTGAGGCGTTTTTACTTGAATTATTGGGAGAAGGTACTGTAACTGTACCTGAACTGGGGACTTTTAAGGGCGAGTATCCTCCTATTGTGATTCTCACCTCCAACAGAACAAGAGATTTGCATGATGCGCTGAAACGACGGTGCATGTATCACTGGATCGATTACCCCAGCACGGCCCAAGCAGTAGAAATCCTTAGGATTAGAGTGAAATCCGCCTCGATTCCTCTGATAACCCAGGCCGCCAGATCGGTCAATAAGATTAGAGGAATAAATCACTTACAGAAGCTTCCAGGAATAGCTGAGGCAATCAATTGGGTAAATGCCCTCCATCTCCTGGAAATCGCCGAGATCACCGATGAGCGTGTGCCTTCTACCCTTGGATTTCTGCTGAAATATAGAGAGGATCAGGAAATCGTTGTTTCTGAATGGGAGAAAGTGACAGGCAATTAGCTTATGCTTTCGAGATTACGGTTTAAATCACATGCGCCGTGATGTCGATTTGGCTGAGTTCGCCGAGCGTTTCACCAGGCTACTGAAGATTAGCGGTCTGCCACTTGCTCATGAACGTGCCTCGATGTTTATCAATGCTCTTGTGACCACAGAACCAGCATTTATAAATGAGCTTTACTGGTGTTCCAGGGTGACTTTAATAAGTTCAAAGGACGAAGTGGAAATATTTGACCGTGTGTTCTCAAGTATTTTCCTCGATGCCGGCAGAGAGAAGCGTATCGAAATATCAGATGTCTCCACCCCTTTGCACAGTGATGCGAAATCTTCTAACTCGGTTGAGGCGGGAATTGGATCCAACAATGCACTCAATAGTGTTGGGATCGAGTCTTTGACATCTGGTATTTCAGAGCAGGATTCAAACGACGAATTTGATTTACAGAATGAACTGAATGTTCCGACGGTTGCCAATGACCGAGAGGTTTTGAGGCACCGAAATTTCGCCGAGTTGGACGACGCCCAAATGAAAGAGATGGAGCTGCTTCTGGGACCGGCGGCGGTTCGCTTTATAGCTAGGCGGAGTGCCAGAGATAAGACCTCGCGTCGCGCATCCAATCGATTTGATGTACGTTCCTCCCTCAGGTCAGCCTCCAGGACCGGCGGTGATTTGATCGATCTTAGATACAAAACCCCTAAATTGAAACAGCGGAGCATTGTCGTACTTATCGATATTTCCGGTTCGATGGAGGCATATGTCAACCCTTATTTAAATTTCGCTCATCTACTGGCAAAAAGATGCTCAATTGAAGTGTTTACGTTCGCTACGAGATTGAGCCGGGTTACCAGAGAACTGCACTCTCCCACAGTGGAGCGCGCAATTGGCGAGGTCGCTTCATTGAAACTTGATTGGTTGAGTGGAACTACGATCGCTAGTTCTTTTGAGCAGTTTTTGAATGACTATGGTAGAAGGGGGGTGGCCCGGGGAGCGGTGGTTCTGGTTTTCTCCGATGGTTGGGAATCCGGGGACCCATCTTTTCTTGGCGAGCAGATGAGGCGGTTGTCACTCCTGGCCCACAAGATTATATGGGCTAATCCACGGGCAGCCAATCCGGGTTTTATTCCGAGTACCGGCGGAATGAAAGCTGTTCTTCCTTACTGTGACACGTTGATCAGTGGTCATTCAATAGCGGCGCTTGAAGAGATTATTCGTGAACTATAAATACGTCTTCCGCTGTACCCGGGTTGGTGGTTTTATCTCGCTAAATTGATTCAACAGCTAAATAGAGAACCCCCTGCCGTTTCATAGCGGATGTCGATCAATGGAACTGTGGCTTAGCCGGCATGACAAATAAGTAATGAATATCTTGCCACCTGTCGAAGAATAAAGGCGCAAGCCGTTCATTTGGCGATTACTGAAGGTAAGATAAGTGAACCATGTTCACTTATCTTGGACTGACAGTAAATATCGCCTATAGTAGCAGCACGGATAATTATTTTGATAAGGCCGAGGTAGGCGCGACCGTTAGAAGCGAGTATTAGGAATGACAGAGACGCGTTATGCAATTAGAACTGAAGGATTGACCAAGAAATTTGGTGAACGCATTGCGGTTAATTCTGTAAACCTCCAGGTTAAGAGCGGTACAGCATTCGGATTGCTTGGACCTAATGGAGCCGGGAAGACCACCCTTATAAGGATGCTGGTGGGTCTAGTCCATGCAA
>JAKBSX010000519.1 GCA_021844725.1 Actinomycetes bacterium
AGATTCTGGCAGGAAGTCAGCAGGTACCTATTAGATTGGTGTAACACATCGCGGGGTGGAGCAGCATGGTAGCTCGTCGGGCTCATAACCCGAAGGTCATAGGTTCAAATCCTATCCCCGCCACCAGAGAGTATGCAGGTCAGGGTCGGTCTTTCGGGGCCGACTCTTTTGTTTCCCAAATTGTCATCCCTATATTCATCCCTACAACGGTGTATGATTGTATTCATGAAGGGAACCAAGCGCAAGCGACGTGAAGGAGTCTGGGAGTTACGGGTCTACGTCGGACGGGATCCGGGGACGGGAAAACCACGCCAGATATCGAAGACGTTCCACGGCGGTTCACGTGGTGCTGATGAGGAACTTAGGAACATGATTCAGGATCAAGCTCCTTCTCGCACTGATGGACTTGGTGTCACAGTTGGACAGCTCTTCGACAAGTGGTTGGAGGAGTGTGAGAGGCTCGATCTCTCTCCAACGACTCTTAGGACTTACAGAGCGCAGCTAGAGCGGAACGTCGCTCCACATCTTGGAAAGCTTCCACTTGGTAGGCTTACCGCCAAACACTTAGACAACCTCTACGGCATCATGAAGGCCGACGGGCTATCACCAAAGACTATCCGCAATCATCACGCCATGATCTCCTCTGCTCTGCACCAGGCAGTCCGGTGGGGTTGGGTTCGACAGAACATAGCCGAGCTTGCCAAACCACCGAAAATCTCCCAGCAACGGGTCGAAGCTCCCTCAGTCGAGGTTGTTCGGGCTGTCATAGAGACTGCCGAGAAGCGGGATCCCCGACTTGCACCGCTACTCATGCTCGCGGCTCTAACTGGCATGCGTCGTGGGGAATTGTGCGCTCTTCGTTGGTCGGACGTCGATCTCGGCTTGGGCCAGATAGAAGTCTCGCGTTCTCTGGTTGTGGTTCCCGGAGGACTTGCAGAAAAGTCCACCAAGACCGATCGTTCAAGGCGAGTTTCGCTCGATCCCGTCGGTGTTGCGCTTCTGACCCGACATCGCGCGAATACAACTGGCTGGGCGATGGAGGCAGGAGCAGTTCCGCCAAACGACGCCTTTGTATTCTCTCCCTTCGTTGAGTCCACCACTCCGTTTCGCCCAGATAACGTTACGAACTTCTTCATTCGGGTGCGTGATGCGGTTGGCGCTCCCCGAGTACGCCTGCATGATTTGAGACATTTTACAGCAACTCAACTTATTGGCGCAGGAGTCGATGTCCGTACCGTGGCCGGAAGGCTAGGACATAGCGACCCATCGGTTACCCTACGTGTCTACAGCCACTTCATTGAAGAGCGAGACGTTGCAGCCGCTGCCATTATGGGACAGGTGCTTTCACCTTTGAAGGACTCAAAGGAGCTTCCCGCAGGCTGAAAAGCAGAGAAGTTTGGTGTGGAGAAGGTGCAAATACTAGAGATGAGATTCGAGTTGGTAACTACGACTTTTCGGCACTATTTAGCAGCCGCTCTAGTGCCACTTTGGGAACAAGAATGCGACGTCCTATGCGGATAGAAGGGATCTCGCCTCGACTCACTGCTTCATAGGCGAAGGCCCTTGATAGGCCGAGTATTTCAGCCGTCTCTTCAACGGTGAGTGTTGAACGCGTCTGTATTCGAGCTAGACCTTTCAGCTCTTGAGCCTGTGTGGTGCAAGTGTATTCTTTCGTTAGTGGCTTGGGCATATTTTGTTTCAAATCTTGCGGATCATCGTAAACTGAATCGCCCGGTAAATCGCTACTGGTCATGATGGGGGTTCCTGACTCGAAGATTCTGCGGCTGAGCCACTTATCTCGGCTTCGCCGAGTCTCATAAGATCAATGCACTGGGCTTCTCTCGCGAGTAGGCGCGATTCAGCTTTGTGCTGAGCACCAAGTTCTGTAAGCCACAGATCTCCGCTGTTCCACCATCCGGTTCCAACCCATTTCCAATTGCTGATTATTTGGTCGTTTTGGTGGTTTACCTCAGGTGTGGAAGACATCTTTATTTGCCAAGCCTGACGTTCGGCTCGCAGATAACCAAAGGTGACCGAGTAATGGCGGGATTTCGTAATACAGTGTCCCCTAAAGCCGAGCGTGTGTGCCCACGCCCTTAATCGTCGCGACGCCAGTTCAGGTCGTCCGCCAAGATCCCATGCCGTCTCAACCATTCGGCGCAGATGGCCCGTGACCCCTCTCTGGTCCAGATCACTAAGACTATGCAACCTTCGGTCCAACGCGCCATTGTCATCTGTGGATTTGGTGGCGTATTTTGCTATGTAGTTGGCAATTTTTCTTGAGCGCAACCCAGAAGTTGGTTCTGAAGTGTCGTCGGTATCCTTAGAAGCAATTTCGGAGATGTACTCTTTTTCATTCGAGATCCCTCGTACATCTAACTGAGGACCCCAGCGCGCAAAGCCGAAGATGCCACCAGGATAGGGAACCGAAACTTTTGCTACCGCGGAGGTGATGGCGTTTATGAGCATTGGTGCGGTAACAGCCTTTGGGAGGGTTTGGAGGTTTTTGCTGGCAGAGTCAATGCGGATGACTGCATGGAGGTGGACTACACCGCGCCTCTGGTATTCTGCGACTTTGGCGAAGGAAAGCCTGAACTGTTTTGAAAAGGTAGTCTTGTTCATTCCAAGTAGCTGTGCCAGCTCTCGTTTTGTGTAGATGGTGGTGCGACGCCAAAGTTCTGAACAGAGCGAATTCCAAAGCACGGCACGTCTGTAGTCGTAACATTTCATGCAAAGTGGCTCACCAGCAATCGGGTCATCATCGGAGTGGGCCTTATTGCACCCGAGTGCTTGTCCGTGAGGGCAATGCTTTTGTTTTCTTATTTGCTGGCATCTGCCAGCCCCATTGGTAATCCGGTGCACTTTTCCAAAACTGGGAGCTGTAAAAGTTGCAAATACCATTGGATGATCGGCAACAGCGTTTGGAATTCCTTTCCCACCGGATAATCCAGAACGAATCAACATCCGTGCATCCGCGGCATAAACTGACGCACATGACGGACAGAGTGTCGCTCGTCGGGTTCCGCATGCTTTTAGAAGCACTCCAGATGGTTCTGCGTCACTCGAATAACTCGACGTGATTTCCCCACTTGATAGATCGACCGTAGTCGACATACCAGCCAGCCGAATCGGATGGAAGCACCAGCCACATCTTTCCCCCTGATTACGAAACTGTTCGAAGGACTCTGTATCCTGCATCCTGTAGAGCAGTCCAGCCAACATGTCTTGGTCAGGCAGCGATGTTTTGTAAAGGTGCTTCACCGATCCGACCCTTCGTCGCCCTGATCAACGTTGTGCCGCAAATTGAACGCACGTTTTGCAATTGCAACTACGTCCTCATACTTCAGTTCAAAGGTGCGAAGCAGAACAGGAATCCCGCCTTCGTGCAGCAAAAAGCCCACTCCTCGCTTAGCTGGATCAATTTCAGCTGCTGAATAT
>JAKBSX010000520.1 GCA_021844725.1 Actinomycetes bacterium
TCAATCTCGTCTTAGTAGCCACGACGGTCGCAGGCTTTCTACTCAGTTCGGCAACGGCCAGAGCGGCGATTCACGCCGCGCTATTTGGAGTAAATATCGACTCGACCGGTGCTGGAATCTCGGGCGCAACTGCTTCTGCACAAACCAGCGCTCCCCCCAACTATGTTCTTCTATGGAGCGATACCTTCAGCAATGGGGTTATAAATCAGGCGTTATGGAATTACCGCTCAGATACCAAAGCATTGAGCGCCCAACTTCCTGCGAACGTCAGCGTTACCAGCGGTGGACACCTGAATATTTCTCTTCTGAAGCAGAACTTCGCCGGACAAGCGTATACAGGAGGCGGAATCGTTAGCAAGGAACAATTTCGCTATGCCTATTATGAAGTGCAGTCGAAGGTGACGGCAAATCCCGGATGGCATGCGTCATTCTGGCTTGAGGCCGGCGACGGGAGAACAACGTACGATCCATCCTCCCATACGGAGATTGACGCGTACGAAATCGACTCTGACGTTCCCACCTCGATCTCGGCGGGGCTTCTGGAATGGTCCGATGCAAAGAGCGTTGGGAGCACGCGTTGCAACGCGCACTATCATCCAGGTTTCAGCACCGCTGATGGATACCACACCTATGGCGTGGAATGGACAGAGCAAAGAGTTACTTATTATCTCGACGAAAAGCCATTTTGTACCCAATCGTACCCACCGACGGCCCACCCACATGACTTGGTGAATATTTGGTTGACCACAATTGGTTACAAATCGGATATTTCTGTCGCGAACAATCCATCGCCAAATCTGTTTGCCAATCTCCGGGTATATATACGCGATTACTATGTACGCAATGGAGAGACAGGATATGCCGAATATGGCAGCGGGTGGAAAAATAGCTCGTTACTCGGGTATTCAAATCTGGGGAGCCGGTATTCGCTGAGTAAGAATGCCTTCGCCACATGGACGCCAACTATCCTTGCCCAGGGCAAGTATGACGTGCAGTTATATAAAGTCGCCCACGCGAATTCTGATCACTGCGAAAAAGTAACGGTAAACTACGCCGGCGGTCTATCCACCCAGATGATTGATTTCACGACAGGACCGGACGGCTGGGTCGACCTAGGAATCTTCCCTTTCGTCGTCGGATCATCTGGTTTTGTGCAGGTAGCAAGTTCATGTACAGGAGCCCTACGCGCCAACATCGTGAAGTTTTTGCGGAAATGATATCGGAGAAGGAGAAGTAGATGAACCACGCAAACTCAGATGTTATTAAGATCACAGATTAAAACTGTTCAGGAGGAATTTATGGAACAACGAAACCGCTTGCAACGCCATAGACTCAATTGTGTTAGTTCGTATATGATATGTTTTGTTTTTGTGACGCTGGCACTTGGCTCGGCAGTGGCTCAGCAAGGCACCGGGAATGTCGTGGGAACCGTCGACGACACGTCGGGGGCAGTAATCAGTGGTGCAGAAATAAAGATCGAGAATATTGAAACTCACAAGATATTCACAAGCAAAACCAATGAGTCAGGCTTTTATGCATCGTCGCCCCTAATCGTCGGTACGTATCGAGTGTCAGCCTCACTGCCTGGATTCAAAACAGCTATTACTGACAACGTTATCGTTGCCGTTGACAGACGTGCAGAAGTTGACCTTACACTAGAGGTTGGAAAAGCCAGCCAGTCGGTGGTAGTTACTGCTGCTCCCCCCGAGATGAACACAACAAGTGGAACACTTGGAGTAGTCCTCGCAGCAAAGCCGATACACGAACTTCCATTAAATGGTCGTAATGTGTTGGCCTTGGAAACACTGACACCAGGCGTGAGAAACAACATCGGAGCCACTCAAGAGGGATTTGCCAATAGAGGCGATATTCTATCTGCAACTAGCATCAATGGCTCACCAACTGGATCAAACGGAGATATTCTTGATGGACAAAACAATCTTCAAGCGGTAACAGGTGAGACTGCTATAAATCCAACGGTAGATGCAATCCAAGAATTTAAAGTGCAAAGCGGGGTAATGTCTGCGGAATATGGATTTACAGCTGGCGGTGTTGTGAATCTGGTGAGTCGTTCTGGAACAGACCAGTACCACGGTACTGCCTATGAATTTTTCCGGAATAACGCGCTCGATGCAGAGAATGCCTTCACACCTGCAGGCTCGCCAAGCCCCGAGCTTCGATATAACCAGTATGGGGCTGCTGTTGGCGGTCCGATCATCCATAGGCGAACTTTTTTTTTCGGGAATTGGGAAGAATTTCGCTATGTAGAAGGATCACCACAATACATGACTGTCCCTACGCCACAGGAACGAAACGGCAACTTCTCTGATCTATTCGGAACGAATGGAAAACTGATCCAACTCTACGATCCTTCAACCACTACTCCGAATCCGAATGGGGCCGGCTATGTAAGAAGTCCCTTCCCAGGCAATGTAATTCCTCCGAGCCGTCTAGATCCAGTTGCACTGGCGATCCAGAAAGATTTTTATCCACTTCCAAATACAACTCCAACGAATATCCTGACGCATGCCAATAACTTCTCATTTCTTCCAACAACCGTATCCTTCATGCGTCAGGCACTAGGTCGCGTCGACCATCAGGTAAACGCCCGGAACTCTGCTTTCATTCGATATGCTTATGACGATAACCAGACGAACGATGGAGCTGCTTCAAGTGTCGCTGCTCCGGCGTTGTACCCAAATCCAATAGCTGCCAATCGTTACGATAACATGAGAGTTCAAAGTGCCATTATTTCGGACACACAAATATTTTCTAACTCCTTGACAAACACTTTATTTGTGGCAGCAACAAGGGTAGATTTTTCGTTTCTTGCTGCTAGTTATGGCCAGGGGTGGCCTCAAAAGCTCGGACTTCCGACTTCAATTCCCTCATTTACGCTTCCTATTGTGAGTAATGGACTCCCGAATTTCAATGGAACGGCAGGATATAGGGCCTACACAAACCCGCAAGTCGCTGACACGGCCATGAAAGTTATTAGAACACATACAATTAGCTTTGGCGTAGATTGGCGAAAGAATATCGGCTCAAATGCACAGATGAACGCACCTTCTGGGTCTTTTAACTTTCCCTCGACGCTTACTGGAAACCCTCAAGTTCCAACCGGAACCGGTAGTACCTATGCAACTTACCTGCTTGGAGCAGTCGGTTCAGCTGTGCTAACAGCCACTACAGGGGAAACTGATCGAAGCTTTGATATGAGCGCATTCGTGCAAGACGATTGGAAAGTATCGGGCCGTCTTACCGTAAATGCTGGCCTGCGCTACGATTATCAACAGCAGCCATACGAGCAAAATAATGGGTACAGTAACTTTAACCTCGCTGCAAGAGATCCGGTCAATGGGTTTTTAGGTAGCATGGAGTACGCAACTGTCGGCGGATTTGGGAGGAACGAATGGAAAACTG
>JAKBSX010000521.1 GCA_021844725.1 Actinomycetes bacterium
ACTTGGGCTTGTTGTTCTGGCCATATCTGCATTGACACAAGTGACAGTCTACTGGTTTATTCCCGGAACCAGAAGACCGTACGCTTCTCCGGAAGAATGAGATTGAGGGAAATAGTGCCTGGATTTCAAGGCCAAACAATGTGCCTTCATTGACAGGTACTGCAGAATATCTAACACGAATTAAATAATCCCTCTATTGTCGCTGCGTTGAAGTGCTTGATTTCCTTCTTGAAAAGACAGTATCTTCAAGTTATTAAGGAACAATAGGCAAGACTAATCCATCTCAGTTCGCCTTGGTTTGCACTCTAAGCAACATCTATAAGATAGCCGGTTTTGAGCTTTGAAAAACAGCAATGTCTTTGTTGTAATATTCTGCAATTTAAAAGGCAAATAAAAACCGCATGGTTCTGTCGTACTGCGGAATCGCATTTTTCCTTCTCGGGAATTCCATAATCTTTCGATTCAGTGTTGAACGAGGTGGTCGAGGGTTGTATCAGATAAACACTCCTCCGAACAGAAGTAGAATTTAAAGGGAAGTCAGCAATGTTTCTTCCCCTTCAAGAAAAGAAGTCTTTTCTTACCAATGAAGTTTGAGCAGCTACTGACTTTATAGACTATCGGCCATTTGCTAATACATGGAAGAGTCCGGGCCACTAGGTATCATCTTGACTGTCGAAAACCGTGTTCAGGCATATTTTCTACTCATAGTAACAAGTTCAATGCTCGCATGGGTATTTCTTACGCTCTGGTTCCACAATGCGGTCTTGAGCGCCTATGATCACTCTAACCTCGGTTTTTCGCTTCTGACAGTATACACCGTCCTGTTCGCTGTAACATTTACAATGGCCACAATCGTCCAAACAAGTATATGGGGCGCCAATCCGAATGACGCGAAAACAAAGTTCCTTAAGATTCAACGAGGTGGATTGCAGGGGTTGACTGCAGGACTCTCGATATTGCTCATTGCAAACATAGTCGCATTCATTACAAGTGGACTTCCGCGAGTTATCGCCATATATTGGCAGATATTGAACTTCCCTTTCGAGTTCTTTTTGCTTTTTAATCTTTGGAGGCAAATAGCGAAGGCTGAAAGAGTAACAAAGACAGAGTAGAAACTCGAATCCAGTCAGAATGCAACCGTAGCTAAACAAGTGCAGCGAGTCTATCGATAATGTACCCGGTCCGAGATTAATCACTCAGGTCATTTGTTCAGTACACCTCTGTGCTAGCTTCACTGGAAGACAAAAATATCCAAATAGACCAATTGTTATGTATTTCATGAGCAGGTAGAGGCCATTTGCCTTCAAACATAGCTCATGAAGCGATTGACTGGGATAGTATCGACAAGGAAAGGATTGATTTCTCTAGAGCCATCATAAGTGGTATGCCTAAGAGAATCGTACCATTTGAAGCTACGAAAGTGGCGCCCCCACAAGCGCCGCTTGCTATGCTAATTGATGAAGCAAATCAGTTAGGCGAGAATCTGAAGGTTGCTAAATATATAACAGCAAAAGGGAAAAAAGCGACAAGGAAAACCCAGAGCAAAAAGAAAAAGCCATCACAGGTTCCTGGAATGCGGGTTAAAAATCTTGGTGACGTTCTCTATTTCGATGAGTCAAGAGGCACATATTATATTGAAGTCGCGGTCCCTAAAGGAAATGGGATATCAGGATTCTTTGACATCCGCAAGAATCTTGAAACCACAATACGGTTGGAAAGTTGCCCATATTGTCAGAAAGCTGACTGGAGAATAATCAGTAATTCTTCCAATACACGCAGGAAAGGTGCAGAGCTTGTCGAATGCTTCAAAATTAGATTCACATGTAATAATTGTGGGAAAACAAGAAGAAGCATAAACATTGCATTGAATTCGGCATGGGAGCGTTTGTCACGATCCTTGAGAGAAGTGTTCGATAGAGTGAGAAGAATCTCGATCAGCGGCGATCCTAATGAACCCGGCGTGAGCCTGGAATTAAACTCAGAGGAAGTGATACTGCCGAGGTGTTAATATACAGAGTCCATACTTCTCTCTATTCATCATTAGTTGAACATCAGGTTACAGAAATTAAAGACTCATCTTCAATTGTTGAAGCAGAATTGTTCCAGATAGGCAAGAGACCTGCGTGAAAAGTGAGTAAATAAGATGACATCTGGCATTAACTCTTTCTGGAATCCGTTGAGATGAGTTCAGTGATGGTCCAATAATCGGTGACTGCCTTCACCAGTTACTGAATTACGACCAAAAAGTACTCAGGCCGAAGTGAAGGCTGAAATCGCTAACTTCTGATATAGTCAATCATTCTCACGCAACCTGCACAGTATTCGTGGCACTTCACGGAACTAACCCGAGCAGAACACGGGACAAAGCTTTCTCAGATGAAACACGCCTGCACTCTTGTCCGGAGGACGACAACGTTATTTTACTCTTCGCCGTGGGATGCTACATCCTTTAAGGCTTTCACTCTTTCTATCAGTGGTTCTTTAACAGAACCGACAATCATGTCCAGTACCTCTTCACTGTCGAGATACTGCATCCATGCATCTATTGCTTTCCACATCGGCAACACACCGAAAATTCCGCTCCTGAGATTCGTATTTACACGAAGGCAATAGCCATCTCGAAGGGGCATTACAAGATAAGACTGGGACTTCGAAAATCTGAAACCAAAAGGTATCCCCAATCTCAAAGCATCCTTAATGCGCACTTTATCGAGATCCTTCTTTCCAGCATGTTCCCTCAGAATGACTTCAGCCATCTTCAGAAAGTCAATGTCAAGACTCTGCCCCTTGGCATTACCTGAGAAAGCGGCAATCGAAGAACACAGCATGGATCTGGACTTAGGACCTAGAACGTACATTTTCATATTTGGATGATACCTGACTATCAAACGTTTGCATCGCCTTGCAACCTTCATCCCTAGCTCATCCACTGAAACTGGTGGAGTCTCCCAGACCTTCTTTGGCATTTTATCACTATCTGTAACATGAAAATTCATTTCACCGTTTTTGACGTAGTATGTCAGGTGTATATCCCTCCCGTCAGCTGGAATAAATGAGACTATTCCATCCTTTGTTGGTCTGGATCCAAATTGGATAATTGGTAATCCGTCGCCGATAACGTTACACCTTGTGACATTCTTCTTCATTGTGATAAAGCCTAACGTGCGCTATACATTTATGAACTATTCTCCCACCTAACCGATTTCCACACCAAGTGGTTTTATTTTGGCATGAATTGCTGAGTGCGTTGGGTCGATGAGCATGACTAGGTACCCGAACAGTTTGATACAGTTCTTGGAGTCTGAATATAAAATGTCCCAAATTGACAAATATTTGTGACTTTCCGACTGGTGTCATGATTCAAAATGCAGTGATCAAGTACAGGAACAGGATTCCTCATCTGAACGTAAAAGGT
>JAKBSX010000522.1 GCA_021844725.1 Actinomycetes bacterium
TGGTTGCCCATCTCCCATCCACACTCTTTAGAATCATTGCACGCCACATGTCATCCGATTCAGGCCATGTGTCGTACCGCGGGAAGAGCCTGGCACATTCGCCAGCTCATAGCCTGGCCGGCATGGGGCTGGCAATAGTTTTCCAGGAGGCATTGCCATTTCAGGATATGACAGTTCAGGAGAACATCATGGTAGGGGGCCATTCAACTTTGAGGCATGGTTTCCTCGCTGCAATGCTGAAGACGCCTTCCAGGAGAGTCGAAGAAAACGAAATCAGAACACGGTCCTGGGAGATCATCGATCGCCTGGGTCTTAGTGACATCGCGAACGAGCATGCCCAGGAATTGCCGTTTGGGATGCAGCGTCTGGTTCAGATTGGACGAGCTTTGTGCGGGCGTCCAAGATTGCTACTTCTTGACGAGCCTGCTTCAGGACTTCGATTCCAGGAAAGAAATGCCCTTGCTGAGGTGCTGAAAAAGCTCATTTCTGAAGGACTGACCGTAATGTTAGTGGAACACGATGTCCGCTTTGTTTTTTCGCTAGCGGAGAGCATAACCGTACTTGATCTCGGGGAAGTTATTGCTGAGGGAACCCCGCAAGAAATAAGGGAGAATCCGCAAGTTATTGAGGCTTATCTTGGGACGGCTGCAAATGCTTGAAGTTGCTAATTTGGTAGTTCACTATGACGGCGCTGTAGCGGTTGACGATGTCACCATGAGGATTGAAAACAGCGAGCTGGTTTCACTTATCGGGCCCAACGGTGCTGGAAAATCCTCTCTCATCAAGGCAGTTGCCGGGTTGGTTCCAATTGATGGTGGAAAAGTTTCGCTCCAAGGCCGACTTGCCTACGTACCGGAAGGAAGGCAGTTATTTCGGGACCTCACCGTGGATCAGAATCTACGTCTAGGTGCGTGGCCCAACAGGCGCCAAAGTACCGATTACGTATACGACCTCCTTCCTGAAATTAAAAAATTCGAAAAGCGCAAGGCGGGTCAACTATCCGGCGGAGAGCAACAGCTTGTTGCGGTTGCCCGTGGGCTAATGGCTAAGCCGGATCTATTGGCTATTGACGAGTTGTCACTCGGTCTGTCGCCCTTGGCCGCGGCAAAGCTGGTGTCGAATCTAATTTCGCTCCATGAATCCCTTGGAATTGCACTGCTGATTGTGGAGCAAAGTGCAACAGTTGCACTGAAGATGTGCCAGAGGGCTTATGTCATGGAGGCAGGAAGGATAGTGAAGTCTGGGACAAGTTCTGAGCTCATTGAGAGTGGCGAAATGTTGGATGCATATTTAGGTGGAATGGGAGATGGGCAACCATGAATCAGTTGATTGGGTATTTGATCAACGGGATTGCCGTAGGCTGCATTTATGCAATGCTGGGTAGTGGGCTGGTGGCTATTTATAGAGTCACGACTGTTGTTAACGTAGCGCAAGGCACCTTTGCAGTTATGGGAGGGCTGATAGCGTCATCGGCATTGTCCTTCGGCCTCCCACACGGCCTTGGAGAGCTTGTTGGCGTGATTGCAGCAGGTATTTTAGGTTTGCTGGTTGGCAAAATTGCCCTCACCAAAGGTGGAATTTCGCCTATCTCCTCCTTGGTTATTACAATCGGTTTGGCAGTGGCAGCATATGCACTAGAAGTGGGATTATGGGGAAGCCTTCCTGTTTCTTTGGCAGGTATCCGTTCGGTACTGAGGTTTTCAGGAGTAGCTATTCAGGACCAGTATCTTCTGATTATCGCAGTATCAATTGTTATCTTTATTGGCCTCTGGGCCTTCTTTTCGAAGAGCTACATTGGACTTGCACTTACTGCGTGTTCAAGCAACAGTTATGGCGCAAGGGTGATGGGAATCGATGTACGCCGCATGGGCGTGATTGCATTTGGTTTGGGAGGCGTCCTGGGTGGTTTGAGCGGAATTTTAATCATGCCGGTACAGCCCCTGTCGTTCAACTCTGACATCAACTTAGTAGTTATGGGATTTGCAGCCGCAGTAATTGGAGGAATGACACGATTTGAATATGCGCTTGCCGGAGGGGTTGTGCTTGGGGTAGTCGAAGAACTTATAGCGGGCTATTGGCAAGCAAGGTATCAACTTGAGGTTGCGCTTGGCATAGTGATACTAACCATGGTTTTTGAAGGAGCGCTAAATGCTCGCCGGGGGACTGCAGCATGGCGATAGATACTCAGAAGGTGCAAGAGATTTCGAAATCTAAGTCCGGTTCGCGCCTTCCCCTTTTTGGGGCTGCGATTGCTCTAATAGTAGCCCTGTTGCTGCCATCAGTCCTGAATTCGGCAAACTCAAGCGTGTACGTGTATACCATGCTCTATGCAATTGTGGCGGTTGGTCTTTCACTTTTGATTGGTTATGCGGGCCAGGTTTCACTTGGCCAAGCAGTCTTCGTGGCAGTTGGAGCGTACACCGCAGCGATTCTAAGCGCCCACGGAGTACCGACTATTTTGGCGTTCATATTAGCTCCATTTGTCTCTATGATGGTGGCGCTAATCGTCGGCATTCCGCTACTGACACTTAGGGGAAACTATCTTGCATTTGGCACGCTGGCGCTGCAGCTAATAATTTTGGGGGTAGTGGCAAACACTACTTTTCTCGGGGGTTCTCTAGGCATTCCAAGCATTCCTCAACTGGGTTTAACCTCATCGCTGCAACTGGGTTCGGCTAAAAGCTATGCCTGGTTGAGTTTGGTTTTGCTGGTAGGAGTGTTAATTGTAAGCCGGAATCTTATAAATTCCCGTCCCGGACGTGGCCTTAGAGCACTGGCGACTACTGAGATTGGAGCAGCAGCGGCCGGGGTGCCAGTCGGGCGATATCGGTTATATGCATTTCTACTTTCTGCTGCCTACGGCGGAATTGCAGGCGCAGTTTATGCATTTTTTACCGGATTTATATCCCCTAATAGTTTTTCCGTTTTACTATCGATCGAGTTTATCGTAATGATTATGGTCGGGGGTTCCAGAAGTATCTGGGGAGCGGTGGTTGGTGCTTTTGTAATCAGTATTTTGGTTCAGGTGCTAAATACTTTGGGTACTTTGCATGGTTTACCGAATTCAATGCCAGCGATTTTTTCGTATGCTGCTTATGGACTTTTGCTGGTAGTGATTATCAGATATATGCCAGATGGGATCGTGGCCTGGTTTGGAAAGAGGTTGGGGCGCCTCACAACGGCTTCAAAGAACCTGGACTAATTGAATGCTTGGGGTGCAGGCACTATCAAGCCGCAGGTAAGCCTTGATTGGAATTGGTTGATTGTTGAGTGGCCAACCAGGTGCTTTGATGTTCCGTCATGGATTGAATTGCAGGTGGTGGGGCTTAGTTTTTGGTTGAGGATGTGACTAAGAAGAGTTGCAATGTTGGTGTTCAGGTTACGGACTTAGCAGGTTCGACCATAATCATTAC
>JAKBSX010000523.1 GCA_021844725.1 Actinomycetes bacterium
TCGTTAGCTTGCTCGTGTTAATTGTTCTCGTAGCCCTAGGAGTGATATGAATAATGTGGCTACTCGAAGTGATGGAGATAGAATTTGCGGCAGCGATGATTTGCTTAGTAGCCGATTACGGCAGAAAATACTACTCCAGATGGCGACCGTATGTTGTTGGATCTATTGCATTAGGTTCTTTGCTCTTTTCACTCGCCTACACGATCATTTATTGGAGTGGTTATGGCGGCAACCTTATTTTGCTGCAACCGACAATTTCACAGTTCGCGTCACTCTATGTCATCAACGAATACACAATATTTGTAATCTTCACGACGCTCGTTGTCGGAATAGCAGTCTCGATCTATTCAATGAATTACCTTTCCTTCGAGGATAACGCAGGCCCATTCTTCGCTCTTCTCATTCTTCTTCTAACCTCAATTGCAGGTGTGGTTTCATCCGGGGATTTTCTAACTTTATTTTTATTTTGGGAGGGGATGAGTGTATCAGCTTACGGCCTTGTCGCATTCCACAAATCTGAATCCATCTCTCTTGAGGCTGCTCTAAAATACATCTTTCTAGCTGGCGCTGGAAGTCTTCTGGCTATCTACGGAATATCGCTTGTGTATTCTATTACCGGTAGCATCAATTTTTCTAGTTTGGCATCGCTCCTGAATAGCAGTCCTCAAGTTGGCTTCTTTGCCCTTGTAGTCATCATTCTCGGGTTTGGTGTGGAGGCTGCAATTTTTCCTCTGCACACATGGCTACCAGATGTATACTCTGCCGCTCCAACTCCAGTTAGCGCAGTACTTTCTGGGATCGTGACGGAGGCCGGAGTCTTCGTTCTTCTCAAAATAGTACAACCAGACATCGTAGTCAATGCCTTGACGAGACTTGTTTCGGACGGAGAACTCCAAATCACACTCATCCTCCTCGCCATAGCGACTATGCTTATTGGAAATCTGGGTGGATTCGTTCAAACTAACCTCAAGAGGACACTCTCCTTCAGTTCAATAGCACAGATGGGCTACATGATCGCTGCGCTCTCAACATTCAGCATACTCGGAATCATAGCAGTGATCTTCATGATCTGGAACCACGGCATTGTAAAATCAGGCTATTTTTTGATGAGCGGGTTAAAGGGCAAGAAATATGAGGATTCCGAACTGGATAATTTGCGGGGCCTTGGACGAGGCAACAAAGCCATTGGAATAACGTTTACTTCCGCCTCGCTCGCGATGGTCGGCTCTCCTCCCTTTGGAATGTTTTGGGCAGAGCTGATGATTGTTGAGGCCCTAGCTGCTGCATCGACTCCTTTGTTCCTAGCTTCAGCCGCCATAGTAGTTTTGAACATCTTCCTCTCACTAGGGTATTACCTCAAAATCGTAAACAAGGTTGTCTTGAGTCCACCCGACCAAGAAGATGGGACTACAAAGATCAATGTTTCGCCGTGGCTTCTGGTACCATCTATCGCGCTAATTGCGCTGAGTCTCGTTACTGGTCTTTTCCCTTATCTATTGCTGAACCACTTGCATTAAACTAGGCATCCATTCCGAACACAGTAAACTCTATTGGGACATGTAGTTACTGATCATGCAATGAACCGAGAAAGAGTATTAGCTGAAATTGAAACTCTCGGGGACGCTCTGAAAGTGGAGCAAACCATCAAGACAGGCTACTGCGACGCCATCGCCGAAAACCTACTTCAATGGATAGCTGTCGAAGAAGATCTCGCAAACAGTTACGAGAAGATTTCAGAGCGAACTGAAGATCGAAATCTGAAGAAAATGATAGATGAATTCGCGGCTGAATCGCGCAACAACACGGCTCTCCTTAGCTCTATGTTGAAATCTGTTGAAGAGTTCGGCATAGCGAGAGACCTTAGGGAAAAGCAGATTGAGCATCTTACTAACGGTTAGCCTGAAAGCTGTTCTTCAAGCAAGCTCTTTCTTGGAACTGGTCTGGGCTCCTTCAAGAAAATTGCCACTGCGACAGCCAGTCCTGCAGGGACCATCGCATCGAGAGCAAGGGATCTCCCTATCCCAATAGTGAACAAGGAACCTGCTATCAATGTAGAAAATACTGTCGCGATCGATTGAGTTGTTGTCGTTAGACCTAGCGCGGTTCCAGTCTTTCCATCACAGCTGTCGGCTGCAAGAGATTGCATGATTGGGAATATTGCAGCGCTTAAAAATCCGATTCCCATTGCGCCATAGAGATTCACGATAAAGTTGTGAGATTCGAAGAACACGGCGTAAAAAACGAGCAATGTGAAAGTGATTATTGGCAGCAATTTGTTTCTGTTCACATAGTCAGAGGCACCGCCCAGGACTACTTTGCCCAAAGCACCAAAAGCCAGCACGACACTAGCTAGAAGAGCTGAAGAGAGTACTGTGTAATGCATCACCTTGAAGAAATAGTACGGAAGAAAAACAGCCTGCCATACGGCCGCCCACGTCGCGAGCAAAGCAAATATCATTAACAGTGAAACGTTTCTTCTCTTTAGAAGATCAAGTGCATCCCATCCGAGCTTGATGTTTGAATCAAATTGGCCATTATCATTCGCGCGATTTTGGAATTTGTTTTTCGTTAGAATTATCCCGACGATTGCGACAATACCCAATGTTGGGGCGACAAAGAAAGCTGGCCGCCAGCTGTCACTAAGAAGGTAAGTAATCCCTCCGATGGAAAGGCCCACCACTCCGCCCATGTCAAAACCAACTGTTCCACCATTCGGGAGGGTCTCGCCTGGCGATTACGTAAGTATGCACTGGAACTTTGCTTGCGAAGTTCTTTCAAATGCTCAAGTTCGAAACATCAGGAATTACACCGATAGCGATGTTAGTTCCACGAATCTGTTTCTCGAAGCGATGAAGAGATCTTTCTAATTCGACGGGCAAAACCGGGCTTGACCCAAAGCATTGAGAATCAAGGTTGGCTGAGACGAAGGATCGCCTCGCCGGCTCTGTTTCTGTTCGTCATGACTTTCGGCTACGCGGTATACGCTTCAGACAGATACGTGCTTGCCTCGGTTTTGGAGCCTCTCCAAACATCTTTAGGGCTTTCGAGTTTCCAGGTAGGACTCCTCGGTGCTGCCCAGTACGTAGGGGTAACATGTTTTGTATTCCTTGCGGGTCACCTTTCAGATAGGTACGGGCGCGGGTCGATAGTCCTTATTGGCGTAATAATATTCAGCGTCTTTACCGGGCTGATCGGTCTTTCTACAAACTTCTTGGAGGCTTTCATCTTCCGATTGATCAGCGGCTTTGGAGAAGGCATATTTTGGCCGGTCGCAATGGCAAGCGTTGCAGCACATTTTGAGACTCGCAAGGGGCTTGCACTGGGTATATTCTATGTTGGTTTTGACATGGGCGGAGTGGTGGGCCTTTCCATCGGAGGGATTACTTACCTTCTTAGTGACAGCTGGCGGCCA
>JAKBSX010000524.1 GCA_021844725.1 Actinomycetes bacterium
AGAGTATGTGGATCGTTTAGTTTTATGTGACACTACGGCATACTATGGTGACGACGCAGTACAGGCTTGGAAGGGCCGTGCATTAACGGCGTTGTCGAAGCCCCGAGTCATGCAAATTCCTTTTCAGACGGATCGCTGGTTTTGCGATAGATTCCGCCGGACTAATCCGGAAATAGTCTCCCATGTGGTGGATATTTTCCTAAGAACCAAGCCCCAAGTTCATGCTCAGGCTAGTTATGCACTGGGAAATTTTGACAACAGAGCCAAGCTGTCAGATATAGTTTCTCCAACTTTGGCGATGACTGGCGATGAGGATGGCGCAACACCTCCGACTATGGGTGAACTGCTGGGAAGAGAAATTCCCAATGCATCATTTAGGTTGTGCCGTGGTTTGAGGCACTTCGCGGTAGTTGAAAGCCCATCGGTTCGTAGCGCGGCAATCAATCACTTACTTGGTATCGATGCCACGCTCAATGAGATAGTCGACGCTACTCCATGCTGTGAGGCTTTTGGAGCTTACTCAGATACAAACCATCAGGAGAAAAGATCTTGAAATCTGCACCATTTAAATATTATGTTCCATCTGAAATTGACGAGGCTTTGGAGCTGCTGTATCAGCTGGGGGATGAAGCAAAAATATTGGCTGGGGGACAAAGCCTAGTGCCAATGCTTAATTACCGGCTCCTTTCACCAGCGAATCTTTTGGATATCAACCGTGTTTCCGAGCTGAAGAGATACAGCTTGACAGACGAAGGACTGAAGATTGGAGCGGGTGTTCGGCAGCGTGAGATTGAACTTTCGCCTGAAATTGAACTAGCGTTTCCAGTACTTCATCAGGCTTTAACTAACGTAGCTCACGTGCAGATTCGCAATAGGGGCACAATCTGCGGAAGCTTAGCGCATGCTGATTCTGCAGCTGAGCTTCCGAGTGTAATGGTGGCTTTGGGTGCTCAGATGGTAATTAGGTCGGGCGTTGGAGATAGAGCAGTCAAAGCCGAGGAGTTCTTTAAATTCCATCTAACCAGCGACTTGGAACCAGCTGAGATTCTAACTGAGGTTCATGTACCAAAATTACCGGCGAAAACGGTTGGAGCATTCGAGGAGGTGACTCGACGAAAGGGTGACTTTGCACTAGTTGGTGCCGCGCTGCTTGGACAATGGGACGCCAATGGTCAAATTCAAAATTGTCGGATTGTTTGCTCCGGAGTAGCTCCAGTGCCTCTGCGGCTTAGGTTTGCCGAAGATATCGTAAATGGCACCGACCTATCGGATCAGGTTCTTGTAAATGTGCAGCAATCAGTGATGGATAGCCTTGACCCGACCGAAGATATTCACACATCTTCTCACTACCGAAAAATTGTAACCGGAGTAGTTGTGCGAAGAGGATTATCGAGACTAGTGGACCAAAGGGGTGCAGCAAATGGCAGTAGATGAATCGAGGGCCGATCCTGTTGAGGATAAATCTTGGATATCGGTAACTATCAATGGATCTAAACAAGACTATTTAGTAGAACAAAGGCTTTCACTTGCAGATTTCATAAGAAACCAGGTTGGTCTCAAGGGTACTCATCTTGGATGCGAGCACGGCAGTTGTGGTGCTTGCACCGTGATCATTGACGATCGGGCCGTGCGTTCGTGCCTGATGTTTGCGGTTCAATCTGACGGCTCGTCAATTGAGACAGTTGAGGGGTTGGCCATCGACGGAGTTTTGAGTCCCCTTCAGGAGTCCTTTCAAGCCAACCATGCTCTTCAGTGTGGCTTTTGCACCAGTGGATTTCTGATGTCGTTAGTTGCACGTCTAAGAGAAGGCCCTATTGATACCGAGTCTGAGGCGAGGGAGGCATTGAGTGGAAATATCTGTCGATGTACAGGCTATTCGGGCATGGTTGCAGCCATACTCGAACAATCAAATTCAATCCAGGGGATCAAGGAAAATTCATGAGCCAGATCAGCGAAATTAAAGAAAACCTTACTGTCACAAATATTGGCAGAGGTATGATCAGGAGGGAAGATCCAAGACTCCTTACCGGTCAGGGGAAATTCATCGATGATCTTCCATTTAGTGATTTCTATGAAGCTGCAATCTTGCGAAGTCCGCATGCTCACGCCAGGGTGGTTTCAATTGATACGGAAAGGGCGCTAAAACTCAGCGGGGTAATTGCAATTTATACTGCCGCTGATTTGGAGCCGATCATGAAAGATCTACCTCCTAAGGTTTCTCATCCAAAGTTGAACTATCAGATCAGGCTGCCAATGGTAAAAGAGTATGCCAATTATGTAGGCGAGCCGATTGCTGTTGTGGTGGCAGAGAATCGTTACATTGCAGAAGATGCTGTTGATCTGATTGAAATTGAATATGAAACGTTGCCAGCTGTAGCGTCAACTCATGCGGCGCTAAGAAAAGGTGGTCCGAAAGTTCATATCGGCTCCGAATCAAATGTGGCTGTACACATTATTCAAAAGGCTGGAGATCCCGAAGCTGCTCTTAAAACTGCACCTCATGTCATTCGCGAAACTTTCAAGATTACCCGCGGTGGTGGGCATTCGATTGAGGGTAGGGGCGTTGCTGCCCGCTTTGATCCCATTACCCAACAACTTACTGTATGGGACAATACCCAGGCACCTCACTATGTTCGCCAGATGCTAGCCACGATCTATGGAATGACAGAAGACGAAATAAGGCTAATTGCTCCTCAGGATATTGGTGGAGGATTTGGGCCCAAGGCGCAGTTTTACGGTGAAGAAGTTGTGATTCCATGGATAGTGATGCAGATGAAGCATCCTGTAAAGTGGGTTGAGGATCGATGGGAAAATTTCATCAGCGCGACAATGGAGCGGTCCCAAACCCACCGAGTTGAGGTAGGTTTCGACGAAGATGGCCATCTGCTGGTTTTGAAGGATGTCTTCGAGCACGATCAGGGAGCCTACTGCGTTGGCCTGCAGGTGCCAACTATTACTATGTCGACTCTGCCAGGACCCTACGTAATTCCAAACATACACAGTGAGCTAATTTCCTGTTATACAAATATCGTTCCAACCAGCTCACTTCGTGGTGCAGGTCGTCCTCAGGCCGTGACAGTGATGGAACGGATGATGGATAGAATTGCTGAGCATCTGGGGATGGAGCCAGCCGAGATTCGCAGACGTAATTTGATCCAGCCCGATCAATTCCCATACGCAGTCGGACTTCTATTTCGTGATGGAAGCCCGCTGACTTACGATAGTGGAAATTATCCTGCACTGCTTGAGGGCGCGGTAGACCGGATTGACATCGTCAAATTCAGACGAGATCAAGCTGAGGCAAGGTCCCAGGGAAGATTTTTGGGTTTGGGTCTGTCGATGTATGTCGAGGGTACTGGAATAGGGCCATACGAAGGGGCTCGGGTCAGGCTTACAAA
>JAKBSX010000525.1 GCA_021844725.1 Actinomycetes bacterium
ACTACCCATTCTTATCTGGGTAATAATCGTAGGGGCGATTCTTTGTGCTTTTGTTATTAGCTTCTGGGTTAAACGCCACGGAGAGTCGATCGCTCCCGAATCGGGCTGGAAACCAACCGACGAAGTTTTTCGCGACCCGACTTCGCAGCAAAAGATGAGAGTATGGGTTGATCTAGCTGGTGGTCGCCACTATGTTCCAGAATCAGAAGATAATGTTAACTAATCTGATGGCCAGCTAGAAATCAAGATCAAAGGCTAGATTGATTGCTTGGCTCAATAAAGACTCTTGACTGGCTAGCAAGAAACCAATTTGGGGCCCCAATACTGTCTTCGGTACAGTTAGAATATTATCGCAGTTAACTACGCAATCGTGGTTAAGGCCATTAGCTGGACCTAAGAGTACTTCAGTTGAAATCCCACGCGTAGTTGTCGTAATTGGCGCAACAGTGACCTGATTCATAAAAGGCCTTACAAGTTCGCGGGTGAGTACCAAGACTGGCCGAGTCTTGTCCAACTCAGCAAGGTGAATAGGACGCACTAGTCGAATTCCAAAGGTTTGTTAGTTGTGTAAGCTGCCAAATCAGATAATTCATCATGTTCCGATAGATGTGCCAGGATCGCTGCATCCCTAGCACCAATTATGCGCCGTTTCTCCTGGGAGAGAGCCCGAACAACAACTGCGGCCCGGCTTGGTTCCTCACCAGCTTCAACTAATTGATCGATGAATTCTACGATGTCTTCACTTAGTCGAACGGCGATTTGAATGCTCATACCATAATTATAACAAAATGTAATACAAAATGGTACCATAATGTAGTTAATTTAGCCAAGATCGTAATGTTACGTGAGGTGGAATATTGACCACGAGAGCCTTTTTGTTCGACTCTGGCGTTCAAGACCCGCCAGCTATTGCTCCGACAATCATGAACGGTTCCTTCCCTGAAACCACTTCGATGGGTAGTATATCGTTAGGCAAGCAATTGGACAGATCCTCTTCACAAGCAAAGAAGCGTATGAAGGGACGACGCAACTTAGTGGTTTGATCTCGGATCGTTCCGCGTAACATTGGATAAGCTGCTTCCAGGGCGTCTAGTACGGATTTCTGAGTAATTGGTTCAGAAACTTCGATCGAAATCTCCTTGCTTACTCCAGCCAAGTTACGCAGGTGTCCGGGGAGAACTACTCTTATCACTGCAATGTTTGAACTTCGACCGAAAGTATAGTGGGAAGATTTTGTACGATTGCATCCCACGAATTACCGTTGTCAGGTGATACGTAGACTTGGCCACCAGTTGTTCCAAAATAAACTCCGCAGCTATCGAGAGTATCCACGTCCATCGCATCTCGCAGGACATTCACATAGCAGTGTTCTTGCGGAAGCCCCTTTGTCAACGGTTCCCACTCGTTACCACCCGTTTCACTTCTATAAACGCGCAATTTACCTTCAGGCGGTACATGAAATAGATCGCTGGTAATTGGGATCACATAAACCGTATTTGGATAATTTGAGTTCAAAGCTATTGGAAATCCGAAGTCGGATGGCAAGTTGCCGCTTACTTCGTACCAACTCTCACCTGCATTATCACTTCTCATTACATCCCAATGTTTCTGCATAAACAACACCTCTGGGCGTGCCGGATTAATCGCGATACGATGTACGCAGTGGCCAATCTCAGCATCCGGGTTTGGCATAAATTCAGAACGCAGTCCCTTGGTAATCGGGCGCCAAGTCTTCCCACTGTCGTCAGAGCGGAAAACTCCTGCAGATGACACAGCCGCAAACATACGCCCTTTATTGGTGGGATCTAAGATTATTGTGTGAAGACACATGCCTCCGGCTCCCGGCATCCAGTTTGAACCAGTGCTGTGGCCACGAAAACCAGAGAGTTCTTTCCAGGTATTGGCCCCGTCTTCTGAGTAGAAAAGAGCAGCATCTTCGACGCCAGCATAGACAAAATCGGGATCATCAAGCGAAGGTTCAAGGTGCCAAACTCTAGCAAACTCCCACGGATGAGGGGTACCATCATACCACTGATGGGATCCTGGCGTTCCTTCATATTTGAAGTCGTTCCCAACAGGATTCCAGGTCTTACCTCCATCGTCTGAGCGCTGTATCAGTTGACCATGCCAACCTGTTGATTGAGATACATATATCCGATTAGGATCAATAGGAGAGCCCTTCATATGGTATATTTCCCACCCTCCGAAGTATGGCCCGCCGACTTTCCATTTCTTACGCTGCCCGTCTGCTGTTAGCACAAATGCACCTTTACGGGTTCCAACCAGCACCCTGACGTTACTCATCGATGTTTCCTTTCCCACCTCGTACGACCAAATATTGCACTGTCTATTCTAATCTAAACAAGTTGGAAGAGTCGTGTTAAAGGTGAGGTGAAGCATTTCTCGAAATGTTTTGGTACCTCAGATGTGGCAAGAATCTAAAGGAATCTTAGTAACCTGGGCAAACCAACCCTAGTGCCATTCAAGAGATGCGGATTATTCTGATACCTTTGAAGCAATGAATTAACCGTCAGGAGCAAACTATATTCAGTACAGTATGGGAGCTACTTTTCAGTACTTTCTCGCCATTGTTCTGTTATTGCTTATCGGTTCCGTCATCGAATACGGGCACCTTGAGTTGGTCGTGTGGCCCCCCTTGGGAATTCCTCTTGTACCATTATTGATGATTGTGAATGCAATCCATACCTCACTTCGCATCGCTTTCACTCTCGAATGTGAAGATGGGGTCATAAGTTGGAGAGGCATTTTGAGGTCGGGTGCTTGTGGTGTTCTCGAAGTCCGCGACGTTCGGAGTTCTCTGTGGCTAATAGGGGATGGATCAATCGCCAAGATAACACTTGTGAACGGCACTAGGATCTGGATACCTATTCGCTATGGTTTTCTTGAGTTCTTCGATTGCGTTGGAATTGGAGTACCAGTTCAACTCAACGGTTTTGGATATTTGCGAGCAACCTATGGTGCCTGGTCTCGATGCAAGGTGGTCAAACGGAATTCGTAACCTAAGTTAGGTTACTCCAATTTAGCGCTGCTTGTCGGCGCTTCAGTGGTTGCAGCCAGTGAACGCTGTGGAATTTCGCAGGTAGCGACACTCGACCGTCGCCATTTCACGGTCGTAAGGCCGAGGCATGTCGAGGCTTTTGAATTACTCCCCTGACCGTTACTCCAGGATCTCGGAAACTCGACAAAGCGTATTGATTTCATCTGGTCCTATCGGGCCGAAATGGCATCTTTATCAAAAAACTTCCCAACTGTGGCACGTTTGTGGCACGAACCCCGAGTTTGAAGACATTGACGAAGGGACAAAAGTACCAATCTACCAGCGCTTATACCAAGAGCGGGCGACGGGAATCGAACCCGCGCTACC
>JAKBSX010000526.1 GCA_021844725.1 Actinomycetes bacterium
TCGATTTTTGGTTTTGACACACAAGAATGGTCCGGGACCGATTACCTTGTCGGTACCGCGTGAAACTATTAACTATCTGGCGTCAGAAGCCTCAAAAGCTTTAGGAGCGGGTTCCAGAGCGTCACCGGTGATGTACCATATTGTCGTGAAGTATGCCGGTTGGGTCCAAATCGACAACTCCTACTCCAGCGGCTGGAAGCTGCTTGGTCGATCACCGATAAGACTTGCGGCTGGGAATATGGGTTGGCGGGTGCCCGCCGGGTTTTCCACTGCCTACTTTCAGCCTTGGAAAGTGATTGTCGGAGGATACGTCATTTCATTTTTTACGGTGCTATTCCTTTCCACTGTGATTCTTTATGACAATTTTAGGTCAAGACGATATTCCAGGTCAAGACGTTTTTCTTGGTTGGTTTTGTCGGGCCGCGATTTTTAAACGGCCGAATGCACTACGGGCAGGTTAAGACTAATTAAATTTTGGTGCAATTTCTTTCTGAGTTAACCTTGAATGTCTTCGTCCCTGCCAGGGTGAACGAGTTCATATTCACCAGTTTAACCACTTATTAGTGTGCGGTAGCTGCATTCAGATATCGCGCCAAGGCCGCTTCAGATGTGCGTGCTTGGAGCCAACCATGGCACAGCTAGGTGGTTGAAGGTGACCGGCGGCTCCTTACTGGCAAAGAATGTTTGCGCTGACCAGCAATTTTGCCGCGGAGCTGGATTTGTGGTTTTTTCAATTACTTTGATTCGACATTTTCGGATTTGTTGCTTGATGCGCGAAGGCGGCGAGATTTTAACGAAGCTTGCTTAGTTGGATATTTGTAAAACTCAATTGCATGCTTGGAGTTTGTTTAAGTTGACCTATTTGATATTGATGGTTCCGAATCTGAACTATTCGGCAAGGGAAGACACAAGTGATTGATTGTTATGAAAGAGATAAATTTGTCGGAAAGTTAGGCTCATTGCTTGACGTGCCGATGCTGCATGATACGATCTGTCATTGTCGGTGGGTCTCGACCCACTTTGTGTGGTTTGTCGCTCGGAGTCTTGGCTTCTTGAGATTTTCGTCTAGGAGGTAAGTCAGGTTGGCTGGTACTGTAGGAAACACGGCGCGCTGGATTAGAAAGAATGCCGTACTTTCGCTTACGGGCGGTGCGCTTGCAGCTGGAGGTTTGATATCATTATTTGCCGGAGGCACGTTTAATAGTGCACTGGCTAGCACCAGTTGCGGCTACGGCTACATCTCTGGCTACGGCTACGGTTACGGCACCTGCTCTCCTGCTGGTGGTACTGGTAGCACTAGTAGTACCACGACAACGGTTGCTCCAGCTCCCGCCCCGACGGGAACGACCGCCGGGAGTGTGACCGCCGTTGACACGGTTACGGTTCCTTCGAATACACAATCGAGCCTTTCTGGGTCCTCGGCTACGAATTCCCAAGGGACAGCTCAGGTTCAGATTCCTGCGGGGGCTTTGCCCGTCGGTACTACAGTAACCTTATACAGCGCTAACACTTCCTCGTATACGCCTCCGACGGGCAATAGCTTCGTTGTCGGTTTTTCTGTTTCTTGGCAGACACCCCAGGGTACGACGCCGGCTGCGACTTCGGCCATTACTATGACTATCTCCGACCCGTCAATTCAGGCTGGGGACACTATTTACATGGTAAATAGCTCAGGTCAGTTAGTGCCGCTTTCACCGGGAAGCTATACCATTGACCCGACGACGCACTCGGTGACTATAACGTTCACACAAGATCCGACCTTCATGGTTGTAGCGCCTTTGGCGCCTTTGTCGCCTGGTTACAGGTTGGTTGCCTCTGACGGTGGGGTATTTGACTTTGGCTCAGCGACCTTCCAGGGTTCGATGGGCGGAGTTAAGCTCAATCAACCGGTCGTCGGTGGCGCGGCAAGTCCGTCGGGATCGGGTTATTGGGAAGTCGCTTCTGATGGCGGAGTATTTAGCTTTGGAGCAAACTTCTACGGTTCGATGGGCGGAACGAAACTCAATCAACCAGTCGTCGGAATGGCGGCGGATCCAGCCACCGGTGGTTACTGGCTAGTTGCCTCTGATGGCGGAGTGTTCTCCTTCAATGCCGGCTTCTACGGTTCGTTGGGCGGAACGAAGCTAACTTCGCCTGTTGTTGGTATTCAGTCAACGCCTGATGGCCATGGTTATTGGATAGTTACCAAGTCGGGGAGCGTATCGGCATTTGGAGATGCCACTAACTACGGATCAATGTCAGGTACAAACCTGGTAGCTCCTGTTGTTGGTATTCAGTCAACGCCTGATGGCAAGGGATACTGGCTCACTGCCTCTGACGGTGGAGTATTCAGCTTTGGTGATGCGGCGTACGAGGGTTCGATGGGTGGCAAGAAGTTGAATGCTCCCGTTGAAGGATTTGCTGGATAGTTCTACGAAAGGAGTGTGCTTTCTGGGCGTGTTTGTCGTCCGAAGGCGCACTCCTTTGTTTTTATAACGAAGTGCACTCAGATGCAGTTTCGCCAAGTACCGGTGCTTTCTGTTTGTCGACGCTGCCAGAAGGTTGGGTAGTCGTGGTTTCGAGGTCTAAGAACTCAGTTTATCTAGTAGTAAGGTTGGCGACTGGGCGTGCGGGGTGAGAAGCCCACGGGCAACTAAGCCACCCGTAATGTGAGATGTTTCTCCAAAATAGGCTATGGAACAATGCTGGACATGAAGTCAAAAAAGGCATACCCCCTACAGGTGATAAGAAAGCTTGCCGAAGGCGACAAGCTGCTCAAGCGTTGAGGCAACGGTCGGTGATATAGCACATAAGTTTTCCATCACCGTGATATGCTCCGGGAATAGTGGAGACTCCTACTCTTGAGAGAATGGAGTTGTCATTATGGGAAAGATAAACAGATACTCGCCAGAGGTTCGTGATCGAGCAATCCGTATGGTCACCGATCATCGGGGTGAGCATCCATCACAGTGGGCAGCAATCCAGTCAGTGTCGCAGAAATTAGGAATGACACCAGAGACACTGCGTGTTTGGGTTCGGCAGGCAAAGATCGACACTGGCGAGACCAAAGGTGCCACGACGGACGAAAAGGAGCGTACTTCCCGGCTTGAGAGGGAGAATGCCGAGCTGAGACGGGCGAATGAGATTCTCCGAGCGGCTTCGATTTTTTTTGCGACCGAGCTGGACGGTCCAAGCGTCAAACGACACAGGTAGTAGCCTTCATCGATTTGAATCGACTACGTTGGGCGCTCCAGCCGATTCACAAAGTCTTGCAGTTCGCTTCCTCTACGTACTATGCAATTAAGTCGAGAATTCCATCGGATCGCTCACTCAGAGACGAAGAGCTGAAGCTGAAGATTACTCAGGTCCACAAGGACAACTACTCCGCCTTTTGAACACAACGTT
>JAKBSX010000527.1 GCA_021844725.1 Actinomycetes bacterium
CCGTCATGTCTCAGATCGGGTCGAGATTGATATGGGACCGGGAACCAAACTCTGTCGCAGAGATGCTGGCGGAAATAGAAAGTGTGTCTCGAGCCGGTGTCAATCATCTGGCTGAGGAGCTGTTGGGGTCTGATATGCAAATTTGTGTGGTTGGGCCTATTGGAAGTGATCATCTAGTTTAGAGGGGGCAGCATGCGAGTTGGTGTATTTGGCGCTGGAGGACAAATGGGAGGAACTGTTTGTCGTGCTGTGGCCAGCGATATAGAACTCGAATTAGTCGCAGCTATAGACCCAAGGCTGTCCGGGATTGACCTGTCCCAAGTGACAGGCATTACCGGGACCGGCCTGGCAATTAGTGGTTCAAAGGAGCACCTCTTGGCTGTCGGAGCTGAAGTAGCAGTTGATTTTACTTCAGCTGACGTCGCTTATGAGAACATGATCTGGTGTGCCGAGAATAACGTACACGGGGTTGTGGGTACCACCGGGTTTACTGGTCAACAAATCGGAGAACTCAAAGCGGCCTTTGAGGAATCTGAGGCTAATTGCATTGTTGCGCCCAATTTTGCTATTGGTGCCATTCTGATGATGCGATTTTCGGAGATGGCTTCTCTATTTTTCGATACAGTTGACGTGATCGAATATCATCACGATTCTAAAGTTGATGCCCCAAGTGGGACTGCGATGGAGACTGCGAAGAGAATTTCCTCATATCGAAACAGCAGAGAGAGGCCATTTGCTGCAGACCCTACCAAGAAATTGGTTCTCGAAGGTGCTAGGGGCGGCAAGTATGAGCAGGGTTTGAACGTGCATTCATTGCGGGTAAGAGGGATGGTGGCTCACCAGGAGGTTATATTTGGAACTTTGGGTCAGACGTTGACTATCAGGCATGACTCTTATGACAGGACCTCTTTTATGCCTGGAGTCTTATTGGCAATAAAATCTGTGTCTGGCGCTTCTGGATTTATGTATGGGATGGATTCGCTTATAGACGCCAAACTTGGACTAGGCGGTCATGGTGAAGGTGGTGATGAAATTGACTCCTGATAGTTCGAGCCGATTTGGAAGAGTGCTTACAGCAATGGCTACATCGTTTGATGAAAGCGGTGAGGTGGACCTAACGGGAACCGTCCGATTGGCAAAATGGCTTGTAGAAAATGGTACAGAGGCCCTGATTGTGACAGGGACTACTGGTGAGGCACCTACTCTTACTGATGACGAAAAGATCTCTTTATGGGAGGCAGTAGCCAACGCGGTTACGGTGCCAGTAATTGCTGGATCGGGTTCAAATGACACTTTGCATTCGATTCACATGACAAAGATGGCAAAAGAAGTCGGCGCAGCCGGAGCTCTGATCGTGACTCCATATTACAACAGGCCTCCTCAATCAGGCATTCTCGCCCACTTTGAAGTAGTTGCAAAGGCTTCAGATCTTCCGGTGATTATTTATGACATTCCTATTAGAACCGGCAGAAAAGTGGAACATCAGACATTGCTTGAGTTGATTGGAAGATGTTCAAATGTGGTTGGTTTGAAAGATGCAAGCGGAGATCCTGGCAACACTGCTAAATTGGTTCCCGATTTGCCTGACTACTTCGAATTGTATTCTGGTGATGATGGTTTAACTTTGCCACTTTTGGCGATTGGGGCGGTCGGCGTAATCGGGGTCGCTACTCATTGGGCAGCATTTGCATTTCAAGAGATGATCACCAGCTTTTTCGCAGGAGAATCGAAGCGCGCTGGGGAGATAAATAGAATTCTTATGCCCTCCTATGAATTTGAATCGAGGCCTGATGCTCCTAATCCGATGCCAGCCAAGGTTATGCTCAACACTTTAAACCTGAATGTTGGTGAAGCTAGGTTGCCGCTTGGCAAAGCGCCAGAATATTTGTCTCGGCTTGCTCAGGAGGTTCTTGACCGAACCAATATTGAGCTCAAGCACCTCGGGATAAAAACAGTAACCGCCTATGAGGGTTCAAATGTCAAGTGAAGTAAAGGTTGTTTTTCTTGGTGGCTTGGGCGAGATCGGTAGAAATTGCGCCATAATTGAGCAAGATGGGAAAATGGTCATTTTGGATTGCGGCCTTATGTTCCCAAATGCTGATATGCCAGGAGTTGATCTCGTTCTACCCGATCTCAGCTACATCAAGAAGAATTCATCCAAACTAGTGGGGTGTGTTCTCACTCATGGACACGAAGATCATACGGGAGCTCTTTCGTTCTTGCTAAGGGATCTCGATATAACTCTGCCGCTATACGGTTCAGCACTTTCACTGGGTTTAGCACGGAATAGGATAGACGAGGCTGGAATGCTTGACAGATGTCAGCTGAATGTGGTTGAGGATCTGGAGATTCGTGAGATTGGCCCATTTAAGGTCGAGTTCATTCCGGTCGCCCATTCCGTTCCACACAGCTTTGCTTTGGCATTTTATACCTCACAAGGGGTAATTCTTCACTCGGGGGACTTCAAGCTGGATCTCAGCCCGGTTGACGGCAGAACTACTGATCTTGGCAGGATTGGTGCAATTGCCTCGAATCATAAGATTCGTTTGCTGCTGTCGGATTCTACCAATGCCGAAGAACTGGGTAGGTCGGAATCTGAATCCGAGGTTGGTAAGACTCTGACTCGTCTTTTCAGCTTGAATTCAGAAAAGCGGATAGTGGTGACTTGCTTTGCCTCTCATATACACAGGATCCAGCAAGTTGCAAATGTAGCCATTTCATCCGGGCGAAGAATATTCACCCTCGGAAGGTCAATGGGTAAGAACATTGCCCTGGCCCGGTCATTGGGACTCTTGTATATCCCTGATGATTTCCTGTTTGATATTGAACATGTGTCAAAGTATCCCGCCAGTGAAGTTTGCATTCTTTCAACCGGTTCACAAGGCGAGCCAATGAGCGCATTGACGCTAATGGCATCGGGAGAAAACAAATGGCTCAAGCTTGAACAAGAGGACATGGTTATAATATCAGCAGATGTAATCCCTGGAAACGAGACCGCGGTTGGAAAAGTTATTGACGGGCTTTACAGGAGAGGCGCAGCAGTGGTTCATGCCGGGGTTGATAAAGTTCATACGTCGGGTCATGCTAAGGCCGACGAGTTGAAGCTGCTACTTTCGATTGCAGACCCTGAATATTTCATACCAGTCCATGGTGAGTTTAGGCATCTGTTTAACCACACCATGATTGCCAGAGACATGGGGGTAACTTCCAACAATATTCTTCTTTGTGAAGACGGCGACGTAGTAGTACTTTCTGACGAAGGTATTGATTTTGCTGGTGAGGTTCCAGCTGGTTATCTTTATGTCGATGGAGTGGTAGGTGATGTGAACCGAGGAGTCCTCAGAGATCGCAAGGTTTTGTCAGAAGAAGGCGTAATCGTAGTT
>JAKBSX010000528.1 GCA_021844725.1 Actinomycetes bacterium
TGCGAGACAAGGGTGGAAGACCTGGTGAGGATGGCACAGGAGCACCCACTTTTCGACGAATATTGGCAGAGCAAGAACGCCGATCTATCACAGATAACTGTTCCCTGTTTCGCAGTCGCCAGCTGGGCGGACCACGGCCTCCACACCCGCGGGACACTTGAGGCGTTCAAGCAGATCGCCTCCAAAGAAAAGTGGCTGCTGATCCACGGAAGGAAGAAGTGGGAGAACTTTTATCAGAATGCCGAACGGCAGAGACAGTTTTTCGACATGTTTCTGAAGGGCAAGCAGACGGAGGTTCGCTTCTGGCCAAAAGTGCTCTTAGAGACCAGGGAGCGATACTATCTAGGCAACTTTCGCGCAGAAACAGACTGGCCGCCGCCAAAGACACGATATGAGCCCTTGTTCCTGGATGCAAAGACTGGAGAGATGGGCTGGCAAAAAGTCGCCGAGGAAGCCGACGCCCGCTACAGAACTGGGAGCGGTGCCACGGGTGCAACATCGGTCCAGTTCGATCACAGGTGGGAGCACACAGTCGAGCTGACCGGAAACATGAAGCTGAACCTCTGGGTAGAAGCGCCTGACGCTGACGACATGGACTTATTCGTCGCAGTTCAGAAGATCGACCGATCCGGAGAGGTTGTCCCGTTCCAGTTCCTGGGCAACCACGAGGATGGACCTTTGGCCCTAGGTTGGCTCAGGGTATCACATAGGGAACTCGACCCCGAACGATCGACTCCCGCCCAGCCAGTTCACACCCACCTGCGGGAAGAAAAGTTGAAGCCCGGCGAAGTTGTGCCGGTTGAAATTGAGATTTGGCCTTCAGGCACCCTATTCCATGAAAATGAGATCCTGAGAATTGTGATCCAAGGGAAAGACATCTATACGTATCCACACGACATGAATACAAATGCGCACGCAATGACCGTCAATCGAGGAAAGCACGTGATACACACCGGCGGCCGTTTTGATTCACATCTGTTGATTCCGGTGACGGCGGAATCGATCCCGGGATGAAAGAAGGTAACACTGATGTTTGGTACCACCGTTGACGTGATGAGGAAATGGGCTGACCGCTGGCCTGATAAACCGTTCATAGTTTCCGAAAATGGAACCCTGACGTACCTGGCCTTCTATCAAAGGGTGAACCAGCTTGCCAATTGGCTCGTTGAGCAGGGGGTCGAAGCAGGGGATAACGTTGGCTTCATGATGCTCAATTGTGTTGAACTTTATCTGGGCCTTCTGGCTACCCACAGACTTGGCGCAATCGCGAATCTATGGAACTTTAGACTGAGCAAAGACGAGATCTCATTCCTTGCTTCCAACGTTAATGCAAAATTGGTGATTGTCAGTCCAGAGTTTCTCCCGGCTTTAGCTGGCTACGACTCCGGTAGCGTGCTCGTGTCCGGCAGTGGCAGCCCCAAAGAGGGGTTGCATTGGTTCAGTGAGGTCGAAGCGATGCCAATCGACGAGCCTAATGCGAAGGACCCAGCTGAGAATGACCTCTCCTCGGTTATCTACACCTCTGGGACTACCGGACATCCGAAAGGAGCCAGCTATACCCATCAGACACAGCTACTTTCCGCCATACAGTATTGTCTCGAAATGGGGCTCAACCTTGGGAGCCGGGGGATTTCAGCCGCGCCAGTGATTCACGGGGGTGCCACCAACTTCTTTATGGCCTATTTTTTCATAGGCGGTGCCTTCATAGATTCCGGAAAATACGATGCTGGCCGATTACTGGAACTCGCATCACGGTTCGACGCAACTGAACTCATGGCGGTGCCGACTCAAATTGCCGAACTACTTAAAGTTGCCGAACAAGGTGGCGTCCAAAAAGAATCGTTTGCCTCGTTGAGATTGATAAGGACTGCCGGTTCGCCCTATCCCAAAGAGATGGTTGAACGGATCCATCGTACATTTGGTTGCCACCTACTCAATACTTTCGGAATGACCGAGAACTGTTCCAATGTGACCAGCATGCACTCAGGGTACGACCCGGAGAGTTCATGGACGACCATAGGCAAGCCGACATATTTCTGGGACGTCAAGCTGGTCGAGCTGGATGACTCCAGCCCGGGAACAGTGAGGGGGGTGGCTGGGCCAGGTCGAGGGCAGCTTGTCGTGAAAGGCCCTCAGAACATTGAGCACTACTACATGTCCGATATGGTTCCCCGTATCGAAGACGGCTGGCTTTTTACACGAGATGTGGTCGACCTCAACCCAGACGGATATATGCAGATTGTCGACCGTGTCGACTCGACCATATTGAGTGGAGGGGAGAATGTCTATCCGCAGGAGGTTGAGATGTTCCTCAAAAAACATCCTGCCGTGGAGGACGTGGCCGTAACTGGAGTTCCCGACCCGAAGTGGGGAGAAAAAGTTGTAGCGCTCGTCGTTTCTAGCGATCCCAACCTGGACGAGGTAGGGATCGAGAAATGGTGTATCGAAAACAGTGGTGGATTGGCACGATACAAGCGTCCGAGACGCGTAGTCTTCGTGAGCGAGCTGCCGAAAAATGTCTTCGGCAAGCTTGAACGCTACAAGCTCAAGGACAAGTTCAATGCTGTGCTCACTGACGGAGAATCAGAGCAATCTATCTACGGCGGATGAGCCAAGCACAAACCTGTCTGGCTCAGGCCGCAGATCACGTAGGGGAACCCCCCGTGCCAAACCGAACTTCAACGACGATGTAGAACTTCCTGCACAAATTCACATTCATCTCAGACGTGTGGTTGGTCGACACCACTTGTTTTCAAAATGCTCCCTCGTAGTGTCATTGCTGAGCTGCGGCATCGCAATATGAATAATAGACAACCCATTATTTAAGCAGCAGCGCTCGTCGGCTGCATAGCTTCGAAATTATCAAAAGGTACTGCTTCACGTGATCTTCTCGATTGTTTCAGGCCAGAAGAGATTATGCAGAGCGATTTGCAAATCGTTGGCACATACTTTCCGCTGTTTATGGTCTTGTAGCCCCTGATGACTACCTAAACCTCCTCAGGTACGGCTTCGAGTTAACGAGACTGGGGACGGAATTGCCAATCGTCAGTTCCAACGTCAATTTAGCCAAATCCCGAAATGCTTCAATGGTCGGATTTAACACTCGGGTGGATGCTGATGTATGTTCGGGAGTCACGCTGGACTGCTTGTTCGAAGTCAGTAGGGCGAACCCAGCATCCAAGGGAAACCGAAGAGTCGACTCGTTTAGCTTAGGGGGATACAGAACGACGAGTTCTTTCTAGAAATTCGGGAGCGACTTTCTACAGAAAAGAGAGACCATGAAAATCGATGCATTTTGCCATATCATGCCCCGTGCATACTATGACCGCTTTTTCCAGCTTGGCGAGACGAAGGAAGCCGCCAATCTTCGCAAGAGAGTCTCG
>JAKBSX010000529.1 GCA_021844725.1 Actinomycetes bacterium
ACGAATAGCTGAATCTCTTTACTGGATAGGACGTTACTTAGAACGTGCAGATGATACAGCGAGGATACTTGAAATTCAGCTTCACCAGCTGCTCGAATATCCTTCTGCAAATGAAAATCTTGTGTCGCACACACTTCTTGCTGCACTCGGGATCACTGAGACCGAAAATGAAATTATTGATTTCCATCAGGCTGCCATCGAGCTATCGTTCAGTCTAGAGCAACCCAGTTCGATACTTTCGTCGGTGATATCTGTGAGAGAAAATGCTCGTGGAATTCGAGAATCTATATCGTCTGAGCTCTGGGAATCAATAAACGTAAGCTATAACAGTTTACGGACTTACTCGGTCTCAAAGCAACGGATGGGACCACGAGACTTCTTCCAGTTGTCGAGAATAATAAGGGAGAGAATTGCGCTCGTAACCGGTACGGCTGAAATGACTATGGCAAGAGATGACGGGTGGCTGTTTCTATTGATTGGTCGATCTTTAGAACGAGTTGATATGACAGTGAGGCTTCTAGGAGCACGATATGCTACCGCTAAAAAATCGAGCGACTGGGCGGCAACTCTAAAATCGTGTTCTGCCCATGAAATATTTCTAAGAATTTATGGTGGAAATATAACTGGCCCTGCAGTGATTGAATTTCTTTTGTTAGATCGGCTCTTCCCGAGGTCCGTGCATTTTTCTCTAAACGCTGCCGAACTTGCTCTGGCTCAGCTCAGTCCTGATATCGGCAGGACTGGTCCAGCTGAGGTTGCTCGCCGAACGCTAGGTAGGGCCAGGGCATCTCTCGAATTTCGCGATTCGGGTGAGATATTTCATGAGTTGCCATCTCATTTAGTGAATCTTCAGTCAAAATGTGCTTTAGCATCAGCGGAGATATCGTCTAGGTTCTTTCAAAGGCATTTAGTAAATTCATGGGTCCAGGAAACGCCTATAATTCATTTGAGAGGAAGTTGAGTTTGGGCTGGAAAATCTCGGTAAAGCATACGTCGGAGTACGTGTACGCTGATAACGTTACTGCGTCGTATAACGAAGCAAGAATGACTCCATTATCGTCTCCTACTCAAACGGTGATCGAGTCTGAACTCAAAATAGTGCCCAAGACCCCGGTTTTTAAATATTACGATTATTGGGGTACTTTGGTAAACGCATTTGAAATTCAGGAAACCCATAGGACCCTTACCATCATAAGTTCTTCTGTGGTGGAAACTTCTTCACTGAAACCTCTCGATAACCCAGCAACCTGGTCGGAACTGGAAGACCCGCGCACATGGGATGCTTTTTCAGAATACTTTTCTTTTACTCCATACGTCTGTGAAATACCGGACTTTATTGAAATGTCACAACAACTGAGAAAACTTGAGTCTCCATATCAGGCTGCTGAGAAGGTGTGCGACTTACTCAGGGAGATACTTACGTATAACGCAGGTTCAACTTCTGTGTCCGGCAACGCAAAGGATGCCTGGGCCCAGCGAAGCGGAGTATGTCAAGATTTTGCCCACCTATCACTGTCTTTATTTCGCTATTTAGGGATTCCGTCGCGTTACGTATCAGGGTATATTCATCCCGTTGAAAATGCAGAAGTTGGCGATAGCACCGTTGGTGAAAGCCATGCTTGGGTAGATGTCTGGCTGAATCAGTGGTACCCGTTGGATCCAACTAATGGAGCAACAGTCGGCGAAAGGTACATACGTGTGGCCCAAGGGCGTGATTATTCCGATGTAAAACCTTTCGCAGGTATCTACAGTGGTGGGACTCTGGACAAATTGAAAGTTTCAGTTGAGGTAAAACGCTTGGCTTAATTTTCCAGCTCGATACTGGAGTTCCCAGTTGAATGGACTGCCACCGGCAGTACTGATCCTGAAATGGGCCTTTAACGGCGATGGCCAGTATTTAGTTCTGTGATCTACCTTCAGGGTATTGACCATTGGGGTGCAACTAAGGTAGTGGTCGCCCTAGCACACCCCGATAGTTTTATGGCTGTGTCGTTTTGCCTTAGGTTTATCTGACTGTGAGATGGACTCAAGATGGTCGCACGCTCGTTTGATATCTTCGAGGAGCATCGAGGCCATATCTTCGCTAAGGCCTTCTCTAACCACTATTCGCAGGACTGAAATATGTTCAGCGTTCGGAGCCAGGGTGTAAGCTGGGACTATCCATCCTCTCCCTTTCAGGTACTCTGAAAGATCGAATACGGTGTAAGGAAGCTCAGAATTTGCTTTGAAGCATACGACGGGGAGAGCATCTGTTTTTGAAACCACTTCAAAGTGGCCCATCTCGGAAATTTCTTTGGTGAGGAATTTGGCAGTGCTGGAAAGCGACCTCATTATTTCACTGTAACCAGTTCTGCCAAGCCGGAGAAAGTTGTAGTACTGAGAGATTATCTGCCCTGTGCTCCGGGAAAAATTAAGGTTGAATGTCGGGTGGTCCCCGCCGAGATAATTTACGTGAAATACCAGATCTTCTGGAAGGTGCTTTCTATCTCTCCAAACCACCCAGCCAATACCGGGATAAACCAACCCATACTTGTGGCCGGATGTATTAATTGACACGACGCGTTCTAGTAGAAAGTCCCACTTTAGATGTGGCTGGATAAATGGGGCCACGAATCCTCCGCTGGCGGCATCAACGTGAATTGGGATGTCGAGCCCAGTTTTTTCCTGCAGAAGGTCGAGAGCCTGACTAAGTTCGCTGATTGGTTCGTATTCGCCGGTATAGGTTGAGCCTAAAATGCCTACTACCGCTATTGTGTTTTCGTCCACCAGGCTGATGGCCTCTTCGACGCCAATAATATACCTGGTTTCAGTAAGTTCCACATAGCGTGGTTCGACGTCGAAATATCTGGCAAATTTTTCCCAGCAAACCTGAACATTATGCCCCATAACTATGTTCGGTCTGTCGGTAGGTTTTCCCTGCTTGCTCATCTTTTCTTTCCAACGCCATTTGAGTGCCAGGCCGGCCAGGTGGATAGCTTCAGAGGAACCAACTGTGGCGCATCCAACTGCATTCTCGTGATCCGGGGCGTGGAAAAGATTGGCAACTATATTGACACACCTGTCGTGGATTTCGGCACTTTGCGGGTACTCATCGACGTCAACAAAGTTCTTTGAAACTGTCAGAGCCATCAGCTCTTTTGCCTCGGGTTCCATCCAGGTTGTTACGAAGCTGGCTAAATTCAAGGCAGGATTTCCATCTAAGTTCAATTCGTCAGTAATCAGCTGGGCCACGGTTGCAGAAGGAGTTTGGCCTTGCGGAAGTTCATATTTAGGGATGGGCTGGTTTAGCTCGCGGGAAGCATAGATGGGAGAAAGAGTCTCCTGGTTGGCCTTATTGGCAGTGTTTTTCTTCTTTTGCGAAAGCA
>JAKBSX010000530.1 GCA_021844725.1 Actinomycetes bacterium
GTGTAGTTCGAGACCATCCACCCTTTTCTCGACGGTAACGGTCGTCTAGGGCGTCTTATGATCACTCTTTTATTGTGTGAACAAAATGTGCTTCATGAGCCCATGCTTTATCTGAGCCTTTATTTCAAGATGCACAGGCAGTACTACTACGACCTTTTGAACAACGTACGATTAAACGGTGAATGGGAAGCCTGGCTGGACTTTTTTGCCGAAGCAGTCATCGTAACGGCCAATCAGGCAGTGGAGACCGCCCGGCAGCTGGTCGATCTATCACGACGGGATCGCAATTAGATCAAGAGCTTTGGGAGGGCAGCTGACGCAGCCCTTAGGGTCCAAAGGGCGTTGATGGAACATCCGATCGCTACCTCTGGGTCTCTAGTGCAAAAGACTGGCATAACAGCAATTACGGTAAACAAAGCTCTCGACCGGTTGGAAAAGGCTGGAATCGTGAAAGAACTGGAATGAAGCGCAACCGACTCTTCAGCTATGTGGGATACATCGAGATCATGAATCGCGGAACTGAACTGCCTGGCGAACAGCGAATCAACCTCAACTGAATCTTATAAGCCCGCAATCCCCTCCCTGACGGAAGGGGAGGAGATCAATGTTGTCGATTCCCCAACGAAATTATGTACAGATCTCCGATCATACGACACCGCAATTACCGGTCCACCGTATTCACGAATACCGTCCTCGAACCATTCTGCAGCATCGAGGCTAGGGTGGTTCGTCGGCTCGTCCAGATAGCAAATTCGTTGGCCTTTTACGAAAAGGGCAATCGCATTACTGGATTCAGCACAAAGGCTAAACTGGATGACGTAAAACACGAGAGGTGTCTAGGACAATAACCATCAATAAGGGTAAAGTAGGCGAGCAGATGCTTCAGCGACAAGATGCAAAAAGCTTGGCACTTTTTGAGGCCATTCAAGCAAAGTTAACGCAGGCGCCTGATTGGCGAGTTTACCTGCAAGATGCCAGGGATTGGGCAGATATGGTCTTCAATGAACGTCCAAACGACATATATCTTGCAGAATGGGTCAAGCTTTTAGACGCTGCACTGGCTTCTGAACAGGGATTATCGAAACTATATGCCATGATGTTGTCCCATGAGCAGCATGCCATCGATATGAGAAGTAGCTCTCCGTTTGCCGGTGTCTTGACGCCCAAAGAACGCACCGAGGTGCTACTGACGTTTCAGCGAAAATGGGTCGCATGACTGAAGAGCAACTGGAGCACTTAATTCGAGCCTCTGGAGCTATTCTAAACGAGGATTCAATTTTGGTAATTGGTAGTCAATCGATACTGCCTTGGCTGATGAAATTTGCCAGCAAGAATTTAGAGAATATACCTGAGGTTTTAGTGGCATCTACCGAGGCCGACATAATTCCAGTAGATAACGATCCCAACAAATCGGACCTCATCGACGGATCCATAGGTGAGGAGTCGATGTTTCACAAAACCTTTCACGTCTACGCACAAGGAGTTTCTATAGAAACTACCAAAGCACCGGTGGGTTGGCAGAGCAGATGTTATCCTTTGGTAAGCGCTAGAACAAATGGAGTGGTCGGGCATTGTATGCACCCAGCAGATCTCTTTATTTCCAAAACGATAGCGGGACGCGAAAAGGACGGGCCATTTCTTGACGCAATGATTCAGTTTGGACTTGTTCGACGGCCGACGGTAATCCATTTAGTCGGGAAAGTGCCTGGCCTAACAGATGGCCAAATTGTTGACCTGCGCGCGCAAATCGAAGCTCGTTTTAGGCTTCATGGAAAGGGCGCCGGGCCTGGAGATGCTGAAGGACCTAGGGTTGACAGAACCAGGGGAACGAATTCTTAGGAACTTAATTCTTGGATTTAGGCGGGGAGTCACGGTGGCTGGCGTAGTTCGACGTTGATGTGAAGCGATAGTGCAGAGGCAACCCTTTGCAGCGTTGTTAGAGTTGCACCTAACCGACCGGCGTCGAGATGGTTTATGACTGATTGGCTTGTTCCAATTCACCAAGTTAGTTCGAGCTGACTCAAGCTAGCAGCCTCTCGCGCTACCGTAATTGTTTCTCCAACTTCTACCGCCAAGCTAACTTCAAGGTATGCCGCTAGGAAACTTGATATGATGGCGAGGAGAGTCTCGATGAAAACCTCGATGAAAACGTTCTGTGCTACTTCTGGCGTGGGGTTTTGTATCTTTTGCGATCCAATAACAAGAGTTTCCAAATAACTCGTCAGAATCATTTGTGTTATCGCGATTTAACTGGCTGCTGTAAAAGGATTTGCAGGGGGGTGCCCAAGATGGAAACCAACTTGGGCGTTGTCAGCTTTGCTGTCTTTGTCTATTTCAACCGATAAGTTCTCGTGTGGAATAGTTCTCTATCAGCCAAACGCCTGGAAAAGATTTGTCTCTAATTACTTCCCCTTCAGGACCCATGACTACCGGAATCGCACGTCGGTTCGAAATCACCCGTGCTGCGATCGCTGCTCTTTCCTGTGCCCTTATCACGTCATCTATGTGAATTCGTTGAGATATTTCGGTTACAAGAGTGATTTCTTCACCAGTGGAGCGAACAGTTGCTAAGGCAATCGAGTCTGCGCGTGACAGTTGGTCAGCCTCATTTTCACTGATTATGCCAGCTACAGATGCTTCATAGATAAGATCATCGACTTCCGAAGGGGAGAGTATATTTGTGATCTTGATTCTGCCTTCGATTTTTGAGGCTCGGGATGCTAAGCTCTTGCGATATTTATCTTCAGTAAAATCTCCCTGTAGGTAACCTACCCGGTCTTCCACACGCTGAAGCCTATCTTCCACACGCTCAAGCCGGTCTTCCACACGCTGAAGCCTATCTTCCACACGCTCAAGCCGGTCTTCCACACGCTGAAGCCTATCTTCCACACGCTCAAGCCGGTTTTCTACCTGTTGAAGTCTATGGTCATGTTGCACGGCAATCTTAGCAACCGATCCACCCTATCGGTTAGATGCTCGATAACTATGTTCAGTCGTGAAATCTGTTCGGAATTTTCCTTGACCAAGTTGGGTAGGCTTAGTAGTTCTTGGCCGAGAATCTCCATCCGGACGGCTTCTTTCCACTCGGGATGCTCCCTTAGTGCGCGCAGAAAATCGTCCTTGGTGCGTATTTCAGCCATGCTCTTTATTCTAACTTAGATAACAGCTTGTATGGCAATGGGGAAAACGCTGGTTTTCGCCATATGCGAGGTGGATCCGTGCACGCAATATTACGCGCCGAAATTAAGATACGCAATTAGGTTTTGTCAGATTTAGAGAATTCAAGAATTGTCTAAGTGGTAGAGATTGGCTTTTTCTGAGGAAAATTAGTTAGGTATTTTCCAAGAGTGGTTGACGTATCTAC
>JAKBSX010000531.1 GCA_021844725.1 Actinomycetes bacterium
CCAGATACTTTTTTGTTACATGCAAGATCCGTGTTCATTGAATGTGAGCACGAAGCTCAGAAGTATCGGCGTCAAGTATCTTTATTTTGGGCCTGAGCAAACTGCCTGGACTCCACCCGGATATGTGTACATGCCAGGCAACGCACCATCTACGTGTCCCGGATTCAAGTTGCTCGCAAGTTCCCCGGCGACCGAAAACTGGTTTTATGAAGTTCGATAGGATTACGATATTGCAGGAATTCAACGGTAGAGGTTTGAATTTTTTCGAGATTTAGCTTTTGGGTATGTCACTGTCCTCTACGGCGGTGCGAGGAAGAGGACAGGAGCGCGAATGCGGATATTGCATGTAACAAAAAAGTATCTGGATGCATACGGGGGTGATTCGATTGTAGTGTCGAGTCTAAAGAAATACCAATGTAGAGATGGCGACGATGTTTTTATTCTTACGTCAAATTGCGAGGAAATAGTTGACGATGGGACTGTCACTAAATTTGGGGTGACTAGTAAGGCCTCTGACCTTGATAAGATCTCCCTAAGAAGACTCGTTTCAATGGCTGATTTTATTGTGACGATAATTAAATTAATTCGGGGAAAGCGACCGGATGTTATACATTCACATTCTCCCGAAATGGGCTTCGTCGCGTCACATATTGGAAGGTTGTTTGGCATTCCGACTGTGCACACATGTCATGGGATAGGTTTTAGTGAACCAGGAAACAGTACCTTAAGAAGGTATATTGAGGTGTGGCTGTTAAGGTACGCAAACTATTCTAACATTATAGTTCTTAGTCGAACCAGTCAGCAACTACTACGATCGGTTCGAATCAATAATACTGTCTTTATTCCGAATGGTGTTGATCTCGACTTTTGGCACCCTACTCAGGATGCCCCCAAGCGCCAGAAGTACACCTTTGTATCAGTGGGTAGGATTGAGGATCAAAAAGGATTCGAGTATTTGTTACGGGCTGTCTCATTAATGCGTGATGATGCTTTTGATTTTAGGTTGCTGATCGTTGGCAATGGCTCAAAGTATAACCAATTGGTATTAATGGCAAAGGAATTGCGTATCGATAATATTGTTGAGTTTCTTGGATCCCGAAAACCTCTGGAACTGCGTTCAATTTACGAGTCATGTCACTGTTTTGTTTTAGCTTCGATTTGGGAAGGACTCCCTCTCACGATTCTGGAAGCATTGGCGATGGAGATTCCAGTAATAGCGACAGACGTTGGTGACATTCGCGAGATCGTAGGAGCTTTTATAACTATAGTGAATCCGGCCTCAGTCGAGGAACTTGTAGTCGCAATGGAAAGAATACTTTTGAGCGGGCTTGAGGGGTTTGGTGGGTATGGTAAGGTGCCTCTCGAGTTATTCGGATGGACACATGTTGCGGATGAAACTAGAAGGTTATATTTACGAATGATATCAGCCTAGTTCGGATTCGTCCATCATATTTCTCTTGCCGAGCATTAAGCACGTTTGTATCCCCAGAAGGGAGAAGTAATGTAGAACTTTTTAACCCAACCAGAGAAGGAAAAGTCTACTGTTGCGCGGTGCTTGACGTCTACTCTCGTGTAGTTGTCGTTTACCATATCGATCGACACCAAGATACCAATATGGTAAACGACGCTGTCAATTTGGCTGTAGCTGGCCGGTCAAGGACTCCTGTTGGGTTGCTCTCTTTCAGTCTGGCTGTTGTTTGGCTAGTCTTGGTTCAGGAATCCCGAATTATCTAACGGTCGGGACCGCCGTTAGAGCCAGCAGTACAGCGGCTTCGTAATGCTACGTGCTTGCATCTAACGGTATCCTTCTTGTTCTATATAGTGGTATTAGCTTGCACACACTGAAACTTCTACCAGAGTCTTCTCCAGCGATCCCGCATATAGAATTTTCGCGAGTTTCTAAACCAAAATCTAGAGATCCCACCGTTCGGATACGACCGATAATTATGGGGACGTCGAAGTTGTGGCTGGTAGTGGGGAATGCTGTAAGTGCTTTTCTGATAGCGAACGTATTGGTAGCTATTTGGTCGTGGGTAGTACATTTAATTCTCCTTGGGTGTAGTCATGCCATTGGGGTCCGCGTTCGAAGTGGTCGGTTCTGTGTTTATCCCTAATAATGCCTCCGGTTATAATTTGATGAGAATGGGAGTGTTTTCTAGCTGGCTGCCTAGGGTAACTTTCCTTGGGGTTCCATTCCAATAAGGTCAATCGAGGTCTGAACGTTCTTACCTTGTAGACACGGAGATTCAAATTCGAACGTCATAGCAGTAGATGCGCTGGCGCTTCGGCTATGTGCCTTGGCAAAGGCGTCGAAATTCGCACAATTGAGCTATTTAGTCTCTCCAGGAGATGGTTAAACCTGACATCTCGTGAGCATCACCACGGTAGCAGGTTTCGCCTTTTGCTAGACCTGAACATTCGCTGGAAACTGAATTCGCATCTGCGCTGAGCTAAGAATTTTCGCCAGATCTGTTTTAGGTTTCGGGATTAATAACCTAATTTGCTCACGAGAGCTGAATTGGGAATTAGGTTATTTCTTGGGAATAACCCGGACTTAAATCGGTTTCCAGTGACCGCTTGTAGGGCCGATTTACGTCCGGTGCAAAGAAGATGTGAGACGTTATTGGAAGATAGGGTTTGCGCCTATTTAAAGGTAGCGCTGACTTAAATTGAGCTCTAAGCTCTTCCATGGTGGGACCTCCTTGTCAGGTCTTACTTGGCCTCGGGGTGTTGGCGCACTCCGGGGCTGCTTATATGTTCACAGACACATTGTACCTGACGGTTGTGACGATCGGAATACAGCGAAGATTAGGCAGCCAAAGTGTGTCTTGAGGATGCTTTGGCCTGGTATCCCCATTCCGGACACGTCTAGATACTAAGTGGAGCTGACCTTTAGGCTACTTCCTTTCTCTGATTCTCGTAATATTTTTCCAGGAATTCAAATGGGGCCATATACCGAAGGACAGAATGAAGTCTCTTTGAGTTGTAAAACGATTCGATATAGTCAGCCATCCTGATTCTGGTTATGCTTTCGCTCTCAAGTGGATAAGGGTATATGCCTTCGGTTTTCAGGTGTGAGAAGAAGCTTTCCGCCATGGCATTATCAAAGGCGCTTCCGGTCTTTCCCTGTGACTGGACAATCCCAAGTTTTGACAATACCTCTCTGAACGCCCCAGAGGAGTACTGTGACCCGCGGTCACTATTAAGCCGAATTCGGCTTAATAGTGATTATGCCGAGGTTTTCATTAAGCCGAGGAATCAGAGTTTGGCCAGCGGAGGCGTGGCTTACTGACCAATTTCTCGGCTTAATGTTTCGGTAGGTTATCGAAGACTGTAAAGGGCTTGAAG
>JAKBSX010000532.1 GCA_021844725.1 Actinomycetes bacterium
GGTAATTAATGAGGCAACAGTACCACTGCCTAATAAATTAAATGAGTCGAGACCGATCTTCTCGAGCTCAGGTCGCCTGTTGCATATGCAATTGAGAATCAAAAAGAACAGAAGATCGAATGGAGCAAAGATAATCGTGGTCATAATTGATACTGATATGATGAAGTAGGCCGACTTCGGAGGAGGCTCCACGTAGCAAAGATGGTTTGCAGAGTCCCAACTACACTCTGAGTGACCTGAGAGAATCTTCGATGGCAAGGATAAGCATGTCTTAACATCATGATAGATGCTGCAAGTGCTGTCAGGGGGATAGTAAATGGAGAAAAAGATGGTTGATATGAACATCGTCAACAGGATCGCTTTAGAGGTGGTGACGAACCGGATGACTCGCGTCTTCTGCATCGACCGATTTGAGAAGAACCATGAGTATGGGTGAAAAGCCTGGAGAGACCTTAGAAAGTTGGGAATAATGTGTCCCCCGACAAGTATGCTCCATTCAGTTCGCCTTGAATAGTCAATGAACATACCACAGCACACACAGCTAATCATTTGAGCTATTTCATAAAATTTATGCCTTCGTTGGAAATTAACGTGTTCCTCATTTACGAATTGCTCCTCTGATATCGAACTTCCTACAGTAAATGCCCTGTCAATCGCATCCCTCAGTGCTTTTAGCTCAGCCATAGATTTATCCGCGGGCTTTCGTGGTGGTTTTGAGTATAGAAGAATCTGTCGATCACGAACATCCCATCGATGGAAGAAAAGCAAACATCCGATGAACAAAATTATCCAAGCTGATACTATGCCGGTGACAACTTGACCCTTTGGGCTCCGAATAGTGAATCGTGTGGACGTTATCACATCAGAAACCTCAATGATTACGCTGTTCAGCAGAGCGCCAAGCTCTGTCACGTCAAAAACAGTATTCTGGTCAATCATAACACCACTGGCAATACTTGGGAGGGGAGAAGGAGAGTACGATGAGGACAGAATGCCTGGATCACTATGATGGTTGGTAGAACAGAGAATTTCCGCTGGACACTTGAACCTCACTTTAAACGGAGTATATGAATCCAAGGAGCATCCCGAATCAACATACACGTCTCTACGAGAGTCAAGCCTTTTACACACTGGAAAGGTATAGTTTTGTGGCGATTCTTGCTGAGTGCGAATAGCCTTGGTATTCACAAACGGCATTTCGACAAGAACGCTGTAATTCGATCGGGGATACGGAACGTATTGCCCGACTAACTTCCATCTGAGTAGGGTAGTCTCGATTTGAGATGAGTTAGGGTATGGGTTCAGGTTCCATTGTAAGATAGAGTACGTGAAAGTAAATGCCCCCCTACTGCAAGTTGAAAGCCCCGCAGATGGCAGTATGATCGAAGTGTCTCCTGATGAAACTGATGTATTATGTAGCACAAAAGAGTATTTCTTCGCCAGAGTCAAGCCTAGCGCGCTCGTGACGTAACTCATGGACTGACCTGATACTAAACTTCCCGAGGCAGCTTGCGCGAAGTTACTCAATGCCGCGCTTACATTGTTTGCATCTACAATGGAACTCAGATTCGAAACAATTCTGTTCGAGTAAATGAAATCGGTAAAGCTCGATATAACTCCTATCCAACTGTTCAATGAGCTGGGGTCGGGAACTGTAACGTTCGCCGTGAGGTTCTGTAACGCAGTATAGCAAGATAGCGTTGTTTTTGCTGATACCGAAGGCGGCTTGTAAGTTTCAGTGAGAATCGCCAGGGACGTCGGTGATGTCGAGTTGCCCAAAATCGAGCAAGCTGTATTTCTCAGGGCATCCTGAGCGACAAAGTGATCAGTATCGTATTCGCAACCGGCTCCATAGAAACCTTCATCGCACTTACACCTGGCAACACATACTGAACTGTTTGCCGCGCAATAGCTTAATACGTGGCCAGAGCTATCAAGAAGTTGACATGTCCCATGGTCAGAGCAGGGAATAACAGGCAAGGTGGAGGGGCAACTCGCACTCATGTTATTAGCACAATCTAAACCTGAGCAATGACCATAGATATCGCTAAGGACAGATGAATTACTATTCAAAGTAGCCATAGCAATTCCAATATTAGCCTCATTACCAGATTGAGTGAGGTTTAACAAAGTATCTAGGGAAACGGCTGGAGAAGGGATCACTCTAACTGAGGAGTTGGAAGTCGATGAGGCACCAAGAGCATCGGAAACTCTGGCGACTACAGCGATCGAATAGTTGAATTGCGGAACCCCCAGTGGCAATTTCGACTCGATAGAGTGATTAACAGTGCTCGGTAAGCCTAGTGGTAGGAGATACGAGGATGCTGTGACCTGGAATGAAAAGATGTACGAAAGAGGATATGATCCAGTGGGAGAGATCCAGTCTGACGCAGAAATATTAAAGACGGTAGTAGCAGCGTAACCATATCGAGGATAGATCACCAGCTCTCCATCACGAGGAGGTATATTTACAGCGACCGTGACATTGTCATTAAGGGATATACCGCCTCCGTTCGTCAAAATATCTAAGCGGAATACATATAATCTCCCGGTGCGCGTAGCGAATAATGTGAAAATTGTAATCTTCATATGTACTATAGGCTCTTACTCCGATAACATCTACGCCATTTCCGAATCATCATGTATCCCATGTCCTCTAGGTATTATACGCGGCATGTGATAACTATTTGTGTTAAAGATTTTTTCGTAGGCCAAGGTTCTTTTTGGGGATACAGTAACTGTTTCGTCACCATCTCACCGACAACTTCGCCCACAATTGTGCCCACTTCTGCTCCCAGCGTATTGCCCACACAAGCGCCAACTTTCGTTCCGTCTAGAATACCATCTTTCTCTCCAAGTAGCGAACCTACCCACATTCCCACGTTTTTTCCCAGTCATTTTCCCACGATTTCGCCAACCTATTGTCCCAGCGCTGCGCCAACTCTTCAGCCTTCTTGTTCGCCTACTGCCTCTCCCACTGAATCACCCACTTCGGCAACAGCACATACCTCTTCTGGTCAAATCGGTAAGGATATGGTTATAGCAATGCTAAACTGATTTTGAAAATATATCACAGTCACTATCCTGGGACCCAGTGCTGCGAACCCAAACATGCCTCTTAAGCTGCTTGCCAACGTAACGGGATATAATATTAGCTTAACTTGTACTTGGTCAGTCTTCCTGCAAGAAAGTGGAAGGATATTTACAAAGTTGAATGCTAGCTCGTTCGCTCTGACTTCGACTTCGGTGCATTTTCCTGCATCGGCGGCTTCCTTGGGCTTCGATTTCCCATTTGTGGTGAACTTGCTTAGCGAAGAATTTTACCCCGGGAGATTATATGTA
>JAKBSX010000533.1 GCA_021844725.1 Actinomycetes bacterium
TGCTGAGTGTAATGACTCAGAAGAGTATACCGGTGCAGTACATCCTTCAATATAATGAACTTCAGCGCCAGGTTCTGCAATGATTAATGTCCTTTCGAACTGACCAACGTTCCTTGAGTTTATCCTAAAATATGCCTGTAGTGGAATCTCGACTTTGACTCCAGTAGGGATGTAAACAAAACTACCTCCGCTCCAAACAGCGCTGTTCAATGCTGCGAACTTGTTGTCGTTTGGAGGGATTATAGTTCCGAAATAGCGCTTCATAACTTCAGGATATTTTTTGAGGGCAGAATCCGTGTCAAGAAACACTACGCCTTTCTTTTCCAGATCTTCCCTCAACGAGTGATATACAACTTCTGATTCGTATTGAGCACCAACTCCTCCAAGAAACTTACGCTCCGCTTCCGGTATTCCAAGTCTGTCAAAGGTCTTTCGGATATTCTCGGGAAGTTCATTCCAATCCGTGCCCATTTTGTCAGTTGGTTTGGCGTAATAGTAAATGTTGTCAAAATCGATTGTCGACAGATCGCCACCCCATCCAGGCATAGGCCTTTCCATGAAATATTCGTAAGATCGCAATCTGAAATTCCTCATCCATTCGGGCTCATTCTTCATCTTGGAAATTTCTTCTACGGTTGATTTTGTGAGTCCTCTCTTCGACTTGAAGACAAGCTGCTCTGGATCTTTGAAGTCATACTTGCTATAATCTTCATCAATTACTTGCTTCGACAATCAATACCCACTTTATGACATATGTTATACTGTTCAATTCTAATAAGCATTTTCATGGCATTAGTGAGGAGTAGAAGAATACTTTGCAGTCGGCTTCAAAGCCGACTTTGTGTCCTCGATTCAAATCAAAAAATAGCTTAAACCGAAGGAATTGGATTTTGTTCTTCTTCAGCACCCTGGATCCAACTGTAACCTTTCTCCTCTAATTTCGAAGCCAAATCTGGACCTCCAGAGACTGCCACTTTTCCCTTGACCAAAACATGGACGAATTGGGGTTTAACGTAGCGAAGAATTCGTTGGTAGTGTGTTATCAGGAGTATTCCAATTTCAGAACTCTTCACTGAATTTATCCCATCGGAGACCAATTTTAGGGCGTCAATATCTAGGCCAGAATCAGTTTCATCTAAAACGGCAAACTTCGGTCTCAGAACGGCTAATTGTACAACTTCTGCTTTCTTTTTCTCTCCGCCTGAAAATCCTTCGTTCAAATATCTGTTAGCGAAACTGCGTTCCATTCCTACGACTTCGAACTTATCTTCAAGCAACTTTCTAAAATCTCTCACGAGCATCGGTTCGTCTTTTCTGACAGCATTATACGAAATTCTTAGAAAATTAGCGAGGCTAACCCCCGGTATTTCAAGCGGATACTGAAACCCAAGGAATAGACCATGTAGTGCCCGTTCAGTTACAGACATGTCCTTGACGCTAACGCCGTCAATCTTGATATCGCCCGATAGCAACTTGTACTTCGGATTACCCATGACAGTGTATGCAAGTGTGCTCTTTCCAGAACCATTCGGGCCCATTATTGCATGGATTTCGCCAGTCTTGACTGTGAGGGAAACCCCCTTCAGTATCTCCTTTCCTTCAATTCCTGCATGTAGGTCGATTATCTCTAATGTGTGACTCATTTCTTGAGGCTCAGCTCGAACTCTTCGAAATTGCATTTATCGCAGCAATCAGAACGTATCCAAACAGATAGGTATGACGTATGTTATAAATTCTTTGCGCATTCTTAAAAGATGATTTAGACGAATTCCTTGAAGAGTTCTTGAGGCTGTCTGACTCCAAGCAAAGCTTTCGTAGGGTTCCCGAATTTGAGAGCAGGTTCAAGTTCCTCATATGTGGGTTTACGAGTCTCGTAGAAGAGACCTATCGGAATCTTTGGATCCCATTCCCTGGATTTCTCCAATGCCTGGTTGAAGCTCGACACATCATAGGCAGGTCCGTTGAACTTGTAGCATTTCTGCCTAAAGTAATCATAGGTATTCACTTTATTCCATGTTACACATGGGCTGAATACGTCAACTAGAGAAAAACCCCTGTGCTTGATCCCGTTCTCAATAAGTTCAGTCAGATGCTTTGGATCTCCAGAGAAGCCCCGTGCGACGTAAGTGGCGCCAGTGATAAGAGCGAGCGCGATCGGATTAATCGGCTCCTCAATCGTGCCAGTTGGTGAAGATTTCGTAACGAAATTTAGTGAACTTGTCGGAGATGCCTGACCAGTTGTTAGGCCATAGATCTGATTGTCCATGACAATATAGGTGATGTCCAAGTTCCTCCGCATCGCGTGAACAAAATGCCCTAAACCAATTCCATACCCATCACCATCGCCACCAGTTACAACAACGTTCAGTTCTGGGTTAGCGAGCTTCGCACCTGTTGCTATGGGCATAGCTCTTCCGTGTAAGCTATGAAAACCATAAGCATGGATAAACCCAGGCAGGTTGCTTGAACATCCAATTCCAGAAACTACGAACAGGTCTTTAGGATCGATTCCAAGATTCGAAACGGCTTGTATGAGTGAGTTCAATACTCCAAAGTCTCCACAGCCAGGACACCAATCTGGTCTTGTTTCGCTCTTGTACTTCGATATTTCCATCATCGTCCAATCACCTCTAGCGCGCGGTTCACTATGTCATTTGGATAGATCGGCTCGCCGTCATATTTGTTTAGTTTGTTACTGATTTCGAATCCAGTTTCTGCGCGAATCATTCGCGACATTTGCCCAGTGTAGTTACACTCAACTGATAATAGCGTCTTAGCCTTTTTCAACGTTGCTAGGATGTCGTCGGCCTTAAAAGGCATAATGTTTCTGATTGCATATACGTTAGTCTTCTTTCCTTGTTTGTTCAGAATGTTGGCTGCTTCGATTGCGGCTCCATATGTCGAGCCCCAACAAACCAAAGTCAGATCGGCATCTGACGCACCGTACAATTTGGGAGCACTGAGTTCATTACGTGCCACATCCATTTTCTTCATCCGCTTCTCCATCTGCTGTTCTCGTACCTTGACAAACTTTGGAATGCCAGCGAGTACGTCGCTCACCACAACGCCGTCTTCTTGATGTTCATCGCTTGCAGCTACAAATATCGTTCCTGCCATTCCAGGTATTGCACGCGGAGAGACTCCCGTCTCTGTAAGCTTGAATCGCTTATACGGTTCAGATGGCGCAACTGTAATCAAATCTCCTCGGTCGATTACGATGTTTGTGTCAAGCTTATCCACGCTTTCGATGTGTTCAGACAATAGTAGATCGCTTGCTATGATTACAGGGCACTGATACCGCTCTGCCAGATTGAAAGCGGATGAAGAAAATGGATGTGGC
>JAKBSX010000534.1 GCA_021844725.1 Actinomycetes bacterium
ACGCTGTTTAAAAGAATGCTACGCCAAACAATTCCAAACTTTTTTTACCACTCAATTCTGCACAGTAACTTTATACCACTCTTAGTAGTAATACTAAGCAATACTCTCACGAAAAGTATTATTACTTGGATTTCATAATCTATTTGCTCCATATTTACCTGGGAAGCGACATTCATTAGGAATCTACCTACATGATTTATGCACTGCTTATGTAGAAAATATGACCATATTACCTTTTAACCAATTCGAGGCTGAAAATGTTGCTATAGTCCATTCGATTCATAGTAGGTGAAATAGGTCAAAAATCCAGGAGGTGTAATGAAGTACGCTCCTTACGACTCCCACAGTTGGGGTTCTGACGTAATGGCTGATGTTATTCGAAACTTGGGATATAAATATGTTTCGCTTAACCCAGGTTCTTCGTTCAGGGGTCTGCATGATTCGTTAATAAATTATTGCGGCAATGAAGTGGAGATGATCGAATGTCCTCATGAAAAAATTGCTGTAGCGTTAGCCCATGGTTACGCGAAAGCATCCGGCGAACCAATGGCGGTTATCCTGCACGATCTCGTCGGGCTGCTCCACGGCACGATGGGGATTTATTACGCATATATCGATAGGGTCCCGATAATGATCATGGGGGGATCCGGCCCAGCAGTACACGACCACAGACGACCCAATATCGACTGGATCCATTCCGCCAATGTGCAAGGTGAGGCGGTCAGAGCATATACAAAATGGGATCATGAACCTAGGAGCATTGCGTCAGTTCCTTCCATCATGGCTAGGGCACATCGGGTCGCATTGAGCCAACCCGCAGGACCGGTCTACGTAGCCCTCGACGCCGGCCTTCAAGAAGCCCAGCTTGACCAACCAATAGACCTCTCGGAACTCGAAAAACTGGCTAAAATTCCATCAGCCGTGGGACCTGACCTGGACGCATTAAAACAGCTTGCGATCAATCTATGCCAAGCGGAGCGCCCAGTGCTTATCGCAGGCCACGCGGGACGGAATCCAAACACATTTTGGCAGCTGATAGAACTGGCTGAATTAGTCGGAATAGGAGTTATAGACACCGGGATTAGACTGAATTTCCCCAATCAGCATCCCCTGGAATCTACAGATAGTGGGGCCCTTGAAAAAACGGACTGCCTATTTTTCTTAGACGTCAAAGATATGGGAAAGGCAACTCAAAAACTCGATTCCATAAGCAGGACTGTCGTTTCAAAAATTCCAGAAGGGGCAAAAATTTTAGATCTTGGATTCAATGATCTTGGTCTTTCGTCATGGAGCGAAGACTATGCCGAACTGATACCGGTGGATGTACAGGTTACCGCAGACAGCTCAATCGCACTACCACTGCTGCTTCAAGAGTGCAAAGCTTTAGTGGCGAACGACGATGAAAAGACCCGGACTCGAAGAGAGGCTTACAAAGCAGAATTGGGTCGGTTGCATCAAGACACATGGGATCAGTGGCGCCAAAAAGCTGAGCAAACCAAAAACCAATCACCTGTGGCCACCGCGGCGCTAGCTGGAGAAGTATGGAAAGTGGTCAAAAATTACGACTGGGTCCTGACGGCAAATACAGTGGCAAACTGGGCCAAGAGAATCTGGGATTTTGACAAACCTTATAGGCATCCAGGGGTTCACCTAGGTACCGCAACTCAGATCGGAATCTCTCTTGGCGTGGCGCTGGCACACAAAGGTACGGGCAGGCTTGTGGTGGATTTGCAGCCTGATGGCGACCTCATGTTTGATGCCGGCGCACTGTGGGTAGGCGCGAAATATGAACTTCCACTGCTGGTGGTGATGTTCAATAACCGCGCCTATTACAACGACTGGGAACATCAGGAACGGCTTGCCAAACAAAGAGGAACTCCGATGGATAGGGCAAATATTGGAATGGAAATAGACGGCCCTGCGCCAGATTTTGCTTCCCTGGCCCGATCTTTTGGTTGGTGGGCAGAAGGTCCAATATTTGAGCCGGATCAGATTGAAAAAGCTGTCAGCAGGGCTGCAGAATACGTCAACAGCACCGGAAAGCCTGCATTAGTCGATGTAGTCTGCCAACCCAAGTAACTTCGCCAAGGAACAGGCACTGCTTCGGCCGAGGCCTTAGAGGCAGTGCCTGAATTTCGTCTACTCTGGGTAAAGAGACGTTTGGCTATTTGAAGAAATTGACATCGTACTCAGGTCTCATCAGGACCCATTCCTCAGCTGTCATGGCATAGTGCACATGATCTTCCCAAACGCCATTGATCTCTAGGTATCGCAGGGCCATACCCTCGATGCGCATCTTTAATTTCTCGGGAACCCGTCTCGATGAGAAATTCCTGGGAATGATGGATATTTGAATTCGATGCAATGACACCGTTTCAAAAGCGAACCTCATGACCAAAGCCACCGATTCCGGCATATATCCATTTCCTGCCATCTCCTGGTCAATCCAATACCCAATGCTTCCATTCTGGAACGGACCACGCTGAACTGATGCAATATTTGTCTCCCCGATTAATCGACCACCTATGAAAAGCCCGAATGCATATGCAGAATCGCTAAGCCTGTCACGCTCAGCAGTTGTACACCTAGCGCCGAATAGCCGCTTGTCATAGGCCTCGTATCCACCCAGTGAACTTCGGGGTTCCCATTTTCGAAGCCATTCACTGCATCGGACTCTAACCTCTTTCCACTGCTCGAAATCATCAATGCTAAGTGGCCTTAGCTTCACCCTTTTTCCTTCAAGTTGGTATCGCACAAATGTACTCCGCTATAGACCAATGACCATAAACTAAGATTAACACTATCTAAAAGTGTGCAAGTGAGCTCATATATTGCTTTTACAAAGCTATCTTTTGTAGTATTTTCCGAATTTGTAATCAACTAAAAGTTTCATAACTGATCGGCAGGGCAAATACAACTTGAGGCAATTCGACCTGGAGGAGCAGTTCTTGAAAGTCAGGGGGAATTTCTATCTTCCTGCTGGCTCGCTTTGCGGCCCACTCGATATTGAAAATAACGGCTCCACGTGGGCCACATTTAACCTTAGGCTCAATGGACCCGGGCCATTCATGAATCCACATCTGATAGTCGCCCCAGAGACGCCAGACCAGGAAAATATCGCCATCCCACTAATACCGCTGGCCGGTGGAATTGACGAGTCTCATCACTTCAAAGCCATCATCAGTAGCCAACGTCTCAAATCGGAATTATGGATCGTGCCTTCTCTGTCAAATTCTGTAGTCACATCGCTGGCATACTCTACCAATGAGATGAAGCGTTTCCTGGCTGGATTGGAACTTGGTAAAAGATGGATTGAGGTTAGAGTCCGATGCAGT
>JAKBSX010000535.1 GCA_021844725.1 Actinomycetes bacterium
ACCCTTACTACGGAACCTTCTCCGAGGGCCGCGGTCCCGGAGAGAACAGTGCAATGATAAACGGCACTGTTTCGATCACTGGAAACTCTTACAGCGGATTAATCGCTTTCAACGGCACCGCGAAAATTATACTGTATGGCTCTTCGGGACAGGAGTATACTTCGTACTTTACATTCAGCAGATACAATCGTCTGGGTCAGTTCAATCCTAGCTCTGTCCAGTATCCGGGGCAAAACGCTGCTACCTTCACTGCCACGGTAGTGTATCCGACTTCTTGGAAGGCCTCTGAGTGCACGTCTTATGTGGCAATAAACGCGGTTGATCCGAGCACAGGACAAATACTCGGGACGGGCAACTCCTCTGGTACCGGCTACACAACGAACAGTGGCAGTTTTCTCGGTGGGGATTACATCACCAGATACATCGTTACCCTTCCCACGATACCGGACTCCTTCTTTGGGATTCCGCTTGACTTTGGAGGATCTCCGACCCAGAACGGTTACGGGTTCCCGATAGTGACAGGCGGCCAGATATTCCAAGAACTCTTCTATGTTAGCATCATAGGTCTCATCGGCGCGACGATGCTCTCTGCGATACTGAGCGCTTTCGGCAACATCGGCGGAGAGGGAGGCAAGAGCTCGATGTTTTACACCATCCTTACAGGCTCGGTGTTCGGGCTGTTTGCAATAATCATCATGCTTCCGCTCTACAATATTTTTGCGGTGATGGTGAACGGTCTTTCCTATTGGATACTGAACCCTAACATGCCAACATTCAACGGTGCATCAGTAACAACAAGCGATCTTATGTCAAGAGGTTTCTCAGTGATCAACGCTCAAGGAATACTCAGCAATGGGTTGTGGAGCATTATCACAGGCTCGTTTGGGGCAGGTCTCAATGTGATCGCAATGTTTGTGCTGTGGCTGATGATTCAGCTGATCGTTCCCCTTGTTGGGGTTGCAAGGATATTCCTGATGGTTGCATTCGTCGCGATAGGTCCGATTATCGTGATCCTCAACATCATCCCGCTCACAAAGCACCTCTCCGAGACTCTGATCTCAGCGATAGTTGGGCTCATGGTTGCAGCTCCTGTTTCAGCGACATTCATTGCTCTCGCGGACAAGATAATCACTCCAGGTGCTGAGCCGTACGGAAATCTGCTTGTCCCTGGGAACGGCGTGATGACATTCATCATAGTAGCAGCGGGTATTCTGGGAGCAGCTTTCATCCCAATGGTCCTAGCGCCAATAACGGGATTCTTCTTCCAGACGCTTTCGCAAGTGGGAATGGGGACAGCAATGACAGCTGCCACTATCGCAACCGCTGGAGCAGGCGGAGCTGGCGTTGGATTTGTTCAGGGAATGTCTGGAGGTCTGCAGGCTGCTACAGCCATGGGGAAAACAGGCCTTTCCAAACTTGGCATGGGCCTCTCACAAGGGATGAAAGGTGTTGCAGTAGTCACGCCTGATGTGGCAAAGAACATGGGTCTCATGATGATCGGAGGAGTCGCAGGATTGGCTGGGGCTTCACAGGCTGCCAAGCACATAGGACAATTGGGCGGAGGTCACGCCTCTTTTGCTGACATCGGAGCTAAGGCAAAGGGTACTGTTGGAGCTGGAAACATTGCCAACCAGCTCAGCGGTGTCCACCAGAATCTGTTTGGAATGATGACGACTCCTCTTCCAACGAACGCGAATTGGGGCGCACTAATAAATCCAAGTGGAAAACCGTTCAGCGCTCCCAAAATAGATCCTGATTCAATACCTAGTAATTTTTCAACTGCTATGCCTGATAATATCACTAATCCAGCAAAGCAGCTATCTCAAAAATGGAAAGCGCTAACCCGAGATCAAGCCTGGAATGAACTAGAGTTACACAACATTATCCCCAAAGGAATCGACAAGAACAATCCTTACACATCAAAGCCTGTGGACAATTTCATAAGGACTTTGAAGCAAAAGGTCTCGAATCTCAATCCAAACAATGTTGAAGATGCAAAGCAAATCATAAGGCTCAAGAATAGCATGGACATCGCCCAACATATAGGCAAAGTGCCGAGTGCAGACGAGCTGAATAAGATGCTATCTTGATTCTCGGTTGGGAAGGGGTTTCTGAACCCTCTTCGACCAACTGTCACTTTGGTGGTAATGGTGCAGGTGATTTCAAGAACCATTGCTTGTAGTCCTTAGGACAGGGACCATTTGCATCATCGAGATAGTTCAAATTCGACCTGCTCATCAGTGTAGACTTGAACTCTTCTGAAAGGAAATGTTGTTCTATCAGACCAAAGTGCATGAAGAGCTTTTCATAGTCGTCAGGAGTCATTCCCTCGCTGTCGTCGTACAGAGTCCCCTGATAGCCGTTAATGAGATAATCTTTTGCTCCAGCCATCCGCATCATGAAAATCAAGTAGTAGAGCTTCGCGCAATTCAGCTGGGTCTCGTACGAAAATTTGGGGAAATCTACCAAGTGAATCCTCTGTGGACTCTGAACGTACACATCGTCCTTGGGATGAAAATCTAGGAGGATTGGATATTCTTTTTCGAGAAGCTGATTGAGCATATGCACGGGTTTATGCCACTGATTACTCCCTATCCTGCTTTTTGCGGACCTATTTTCATAGTAGGCAATGTTGAATGAGTTTTCAATCTCTCGTCTGAACGCTAGGTAATGCTGCTGATATACTTTCATCGCACTGGTACTCAGGACATCTCCCTGAACAAGATGCAGATACCAGTTGAGTAGCGGTTTGTTCCATGCGAACTGTTCTGTGTCTAGTAGTTGTATCTTGACCGATTCAATTCTGGATCCGGCCGAAGAACCAATCGAAAGAGTGTTCTCGTCCTCTGCTTCTACCATCTTCACAGAGGAAAGAGAGATGCCTCCCATCCGATTAGACTTCCAAAGAAGCGAGTCTTTTGAGAGATAGAGAGTCGCTTCCAGCTTTGCGTCCCCGACGAGCACCTTGGTCGGCTCCGGAAGCGCCATACAATCCTTACACCAATCGTAAAGCTTCATTTAATTTTCCATTCCCTTGTTTTCACTTAACAAAGGCCGGAAGGTTAGGGCTGTGTTAACGCCTCTTTCCGGCCAACCTAACATTTGTGTTCTATCTTTTCTTTTTCCTGTTTTTCACATCCCACGAAGGAACACTACTCTACCGTTTTCACTTTCCCAGACATGCGTTTCTTCGTGTTCGGACGAAGGAAACATTACTAATAGCACGTTCTTCTATATAATTGTACCGAATCTCTGCTCTGCTAACTTCTTGAAACGTTATGAACACCAGGCTTCAAATGTGTCAAAAAAGAGTTACCAGACCCTGAATTGAG
>JAKBSX010000536.1 GCA_021844725.1 Actinomycetes bacterium
CCAATGATGGTGAATTAACGGGAGTCTCTGAATTAAAATCCGGATGGTTGAAATTTATGTTAAGAGGTGAGGCCATTTCTGTAAATACTAGTCACAGATGGAATATTAATGACACATCATTCAATTTCGCTTGGACCATCCCACGACATTGAATTACTTGAATACGATGCATTTGCTCAATCATTGAACAGCGAAGCCTCAAAGGCTTCTGCGATCTCATTACCTGGCATGAATCCTTCAATCGGCGGAAGTTCGTCGAGCGAGAACAACCCTAGTTTTTCCAAAAATGTGGAAGTTGTGGAATACAGCATGGCGTTACCTGGGCCGCTATCACGAGCTGAGATTTCCAAATACCCCCTCGATACCAGCATTCTTAGCACAGACTCTGAATTCACACCACGGATTGACCCGATCTGTGTCCGAGAGATGGGCTGCCTGTAGGCGACAATTGCAAGCGTTTCAAGAGCTGCCATCGATAAACGAGCGGAAGATTGACTAAGTGCAAAAGCTTCCAATACGGATGACATTTCCGGCTTAGTGGTAAACCTGTAACCACCTGCTACCTTTTGTAAAAAATAACCAAAACTGGACCTGCTGTAGTAGTCAAAAAGATGTTCAAGTGCATTCTCCGACTCACTTATAGAGATTTCCAAAACCTGGCATACTTTAGCCGGACTCAATGGCTCTGAGGTAACCATTAACAAAGCTTCCAGCTTTTGCATCAGTTCATTATGCTCATTAGTTGGAACGACTTCATTTTCGGCATTTTGGTGAAAATCCATAACAAATACTCTCTAATCCCCACTGATACTGGACAATAGTGTTAGCAGTCCAATTGCTAGACGTCAAAACCAGCTGTAATCAGAAACTCTTCCACTTCTTCATCACTCAAGTGCTCGTTTTTCCAGATTATATCTATCTGGCCAAAGGAGTCTAGTTGTGACAGTTCGAGGCGGTTCTGACGATAAAGTTCCAAGATGGCAAGAAATCCTACGACTATTTCGATTCTTTCCTCCGCATAGGTCATCAGTTCCTCGAAACTGCAATGACCCAGAAAAGCAATTCTTCTGATCACATGCCTGGCAGCCTGCGATATCGATATATGATGAGGAGGTAAATGGGATGTATCCACTTCCTGCTCTGTTTCGCTATCTACCAACCTGTCCAAGCTCTTCACAAGCTTTTCCTTGGTTATTCCCACCAGTAGATCAGGAACCATCGATGAATAGGGTTCTTCTAAACCACCTATACGGGGAACACAAAGCGAGGCTGCGTCTAGGAGCTCACTAAAGCGTGCAGAGGCATCTCTGTAGGCTTTAACCTCCAGCAGCCTTGCTATCAAAAGGTCACGCTCCTCGAAAAACGCGTACTCTTCGTCAATTTCAACGGATATCGTGTTTGGAAACAGCCTCCGGCATTTAAGTTCAAGCAAAGTGGAGGCTACAACCAAAAACTCGGTAGCTACATCAAGGTCAAGCCGCTTTATCTTCTCAACCTCAGCCAGATAATCATCAACCAAGTCAACGATAGAAAGTTCCCATAGATCGACTTTCTGTGCAGAAATAAGCGATAGCAAAAGGCTTATCGGACCCTCATAGCCCTCAGTCTGCACTTCAAATGACACCGGAACTCCTTCTGATGACTCTAGCTAAACAGCTACCAACAACCAGCATTCACCGTGGCGCTTAGAGAGCGACCTATGGATACTTTCATCTAGCAGTACTTTGTATAAAACATAAGGATAATGAGCCAAGGTTACAAAAATAGTCCCTCCGCCGATATAAATCGAACGGAGGGACTACGATCAGAGAGCTGCTAATTAGGCTGCAACTCGGTCGAAGCTTGATCTTGTGGCAAATAGTCTGATGCCGAAGTCTTGTCGACACCGTTAGGAAGCTTTGCAGCATTGAATATTGCCGAAAGCACCACCACCAGAATCAGGTTTGCAATTACAGCCCAAACTGCCGCATAACCTAACTCGGTTCGTCCAAATATATGCAATGGATAGGTCGAAGAAGCAAACTTCAAGGTGTATGCCATGTAAGTTCCCCAAGCCATACCAACCGCCCAACCGATCAGCAACGCTTTCTTGTGGAACCATCTGGTCCAAAGGCCACCAATTATGGCCGGTCCTGTTTGAAGTATCCAAATACCTCCCAAAGTCTGAAGGTAGATTGCATATTTCAAGGGAATAATCACTACGAAAAGAAGTGCCCCCAACTTGACAATCAAAGACACAATTTTTGCAACTCTTGCTTCGTCTTGAGTTGTCGCTTCCGGTTTGAAGAAGTCCTTATAGATGTTGCGGGAGAACAGGTTAGCGGCAGCAATCGACATTATTGCTGCTGGTACCAGCGCACCAATGGCAATTGCGGCAAATGCTATTCCCACAAACCACTCCGGCAGTGTCTTGATCAGAAGCAATGGAACGACCTCCGATGAAACACTGGTCTTTATTCCTGCTGCAATAGCCATGTAACCAAGTAAGGCCAAAAGTGCCAGAGCTACGGAATAAAGCGGGAGCAAGGCGGCGTTGCGCTCAATAGTTCTACCAGACTTGGCACCCAAGGTACCAGTAATTACATGCGGGTAGAGCAAAAGAGCAAACGCGGAACCCAAAGCTATCGATGCGAATGCACCATAAAGCTTGGGAGTAAGGATTAAGGAGCCCTTCTTGGCAATCAGAGCCGTTTTGGAAACCGCAAAGATGTGTGTAAATCCACCCAACTTTGCAGGAATCACTATTACTGCCACGATAACTGTTGCGTAGATAAGGATATCCTTTACCACTGCAGTTAATGCAGGAGCCCTAAGGCCTGAAGTATAGGTATAAGCCGCCAAAATAGCAAAAGCTACAAATAGCGGAAGATCCTTTAACGCTCCTGTACTCGTAAAGCCCATCGCCACAAGCACTGCCTGAATCCCAACCAGCTGGAGCGCTATATAAGGCATTGTTGCAAGTATCCCCGTAATCGCCACGGCTAAAGACATAGATCGAGAATCAAACCTTGCCTTAACAAAGTCAGAAGGCGTCACAAAACTATGGACCTTGCAGACTCTCCATAACCTGGGCATAACCACAAACATGATTGGATATAGAACAATTGTGTATGGAACTGCGAAAAAGCCAAAGGCTCCTACTCCGTAAACCAGGGCTGGAACTGCAATGAATGTATAGGCGGTATAAAGATCTCCTCCCAGTAAAAACCATGTGATTACCGTGCCAAACCTTCGGCCTCCCAATCCCCATTCATCCAGTAGATCAAGATCTCCTCTTTTCCACCTCGCAGCATAAAAACCAAGGACCGTCACTAGCAAAAGAGGAGATCTT
>JAKBSX010000537.1 GCA_021844725.1 Actinomycetes bacterium
ATTTGAAACAAGGCTATTAGACAAACTCCATAGACATTGGTGCTTAGCGAGAGCAAACCTTCCAGGATTGGATACAGGAACAAGATGAAAGTTCCGAACACAAGTATTGTTGCAAGCGCCATCCCAGCAGATTCTTCTTCTGACTTGAGTGCTTGATGAGTTGCGACGATCGCAGAGATGCCACATACACCAGTGCCTACGCCAACAAGCATGCTAGAGTGATCATCGAGCCGGAAAAGCTTCCCCAGACTGTAAGCGGTAACTATAGGAACTGCAACTGCGATTAATCCTATCAGAAGAATCCACTGTGACCCGGGCTTTAGCCACAAGTCGTAGGAAAAGTTCAACCCGTAAAGGACTATACCTATCTTGAGCAACCAGCGTGTGGAGAACTGAACTCCTTCGTTGAATACGGCGGGAAGATTCACAATGTTTGTGATCACAATTGCGATCACAGCTGCTATCATTAGCGCGATTACGGGAGCAGGGATGTGATACGTAGCTTCCACGTAATCAGATTCGAGCCAATAAATTAGTTCGGATATTACTGCGATAGGAAAAACCACCACGAACAGTCCCGGAATTGCAGCCTTAGTTTCATTCCACGAAGGAAGGAGCCTAAACGATGATGCCATTTCAAATTCACATCTCACAGAAGAACTAGAGAAAGTGTGGGTGATTCATTTGCACTAGTTTCTCATTTCTGAGTCTAGAATTGTGAGCCGGTCTGAGGAGCGTTGTCTTGATCGAAATTGTATAGTTGCATCGCTAAATTGCAAAATGATAATACCTTGTTCCGCAATGCACAGAACGCTTGCAGTTTGTCTAATAGCCTTGTTTCAAATTAACATACAAATTGCATGCAAATCTTGGCTTGCCACTGTCAAAGCAGGATCAAGCTAGAATCATACTATGGCCTAAAACGGTATCTATCTCTGATTCTTCGGTGCTCTGTGCCGAAACATACAAATTTACAAAATTCGAGATTTTCTTTACTGATGCACGACTTTTCGTTCGAATCCGAGGAGCAGATGTTTTGGTGGCTAATCATTGGATCAAAAGGAGGAACCATGCGGGCCAAGATACTCAGATCAATCTGCCACAAGCCCATGAACGCAAATCAGCTCTCGGAAGCGATGAAAGTGAACTATCGAACTGCAAAATTTCATCTGGATGTCATGCAGAAAAATGGTCTTGTGAAATCTATCGGGCCCAAATACGGTCTCGTTTACTTCCCGACTCCAAAGTGTGAGGCCCACAAAGACCTGTTAATGAAAGTGATCGAGAAAGGCTCATCCGCAGTTCGATTTATGGAGCGAAAAAAACTCAAGTGATGCTATGGCCTTTCCATGCAGATTTTGCCATTAATTGCGATCTAGACGTGAAATGTTGGTAAATGGATATAACTCAAAGAAGATCAATTGAACCGATGGCGGCTGTAAAGATCAAGTACTTTGGAATGTTGAGAGAAATCGTCGGCTCTCGCGAAGAAAGTCTCAAGGTAGACGATCATCTTAGTGCCAACGAGGTCATAAAACTGCTGGCAGAAAAGCACGGAGATCAGTTTTCTGATTTTGTTTTGGAGAAGGACGGTTCGCTGCGAAACGGATTTGCCTACGCAATCAATGGATCTTCTGTCAGCGAATCAAAGCTTTCAAGCACAAAATGTAAAGATGTTCGCGAGTTTGTGATTCTCCCTCCAATCAGCGGCGGATAGCCCGCATGAATTTCCAAGGCTTGATTCGCGTTTTCTAGAAATCCCAAAATCTCTGAAACGTTCAAACGTTCTCATTGAAAAAGGCCATTTGACTGGAACCAAGTAGTAGCTGACTTATTGAGAGGCTCAAGTCAGTTTGGCCACGTTCTTCGGAAGGAAATAGTGAGAAGCATATTGGTAAACTCGGAATTCTAGGCTTTGGACCCACATACCCTCACATGCGCATATGAGTATCGTTCGAAACGCTAGTTGCTTTCATCTTTATTTTCGTTTGCCCATTGGTGGACGCAAGATCCGCCTGCGTGTGCCAATATCTAATAGCTACTAGATTTCGTCTGGCCGATAAATCGTTCAGTTCCCTCGCGAATTCTTGCTAGAGTAATCTCTCTTATCTGAACCAGCGATTCGTCGAAGCTGGCAACCTGCATGCTCTGACTTGTGTACAACCGAATATTTCGATTCAGGGTATCTCTTCCCCGTTTCTTTATCCAGTATGAAACCACGCATTCTGGTCTTTGCCGGAACATGCGAATATCTGCACATTACATCCAAGCCCCTGTATTAGTTGATATTAAGAGAGTATTAGAAAAAGACAGTTAGCATGACCGCACTAGAAAATTGATCTTGAGACGACTGGCAGACTCAGGAAGACTGTTCGTTATCTCTTCTGCTCGACCTAATCGCCTGTTTCTTTCGACGATTCAATTCTAGTAGCTTTTCCTTGTATTCCCTTTTCTTTTTCTTATCGCCTTGGACCCGGGCTTGGTCGTAGAGCTTTCTTAGCCTGACCTCTTCGGCGTCAAATTCAGACAAATTTTACAGCAGAAGTATATGGGCGATGGCTTAGTTATGGGTTCCTGTTTCTTTCTTTCTTGTGAGTAAAATTCTCACTCGAACTCTAGCGTGGCCTACTATCGACCTGCCTCTTCAAAGATATCTTTCGACGAACCGAAATGTAATTGACATGCGTATGGCAAGAGCCCAGGAAAGATCGTTTTAACACAAATGATTGCCAGATGTATATCTATCGACTTTCAGCTTTTCTTTCCAGTCTTTCGGCCATCAAGCGTGGATAAACATCATCTGACAACTCGCGCTTTGCTTTTGCCGACAGCCTAAACTCTCCCCGGTAGGGACAGAAATCGTCTTTCACAGCCGATAGCGAATCTTCGTTAAAGATAATTGGGTAGAGCTTGCATCCCTTCGGTCTGTTCTCATAAATTGTGCATTGCGTCCCATCATGGAACACACACCTTCCCGCTCGGCTGTTTTTTAGCACCTTGAAGCCTTGTGATTTTGCTACAAAGAACTTTTCTTCATAACCCAGATCAGCAATCCGTTTGACATCCTCATCCAAGAGGAGCATCTCAGTGTGAAAGCAGCAGTTCACGCAACGGTGCTTCTTGCAGACATTCAAAGCAAGAAAAGACCAGCGAAAAAATGCGCAGTGGAGAGAATTGTATCCCGAATTTTCATTTCAGAATAGAAAGGTCAGAATTCTCTCTTTGGAGCCCTATGCTTCGGAAGGCATTCTGTGCAGTAGACAGGCCTTCCTTGAGTAGGCTCAAACGGTACTTGGGTCTTTTTACCGCAGTCCGAACAAGTGACATC
>JAKBSX010000538.1 GCA_021844725.1 Actinomycetes bacterium
TCTTCCTCGTGGACGCCTCCCGACATCGACGCAGAGGCGAACCAATGAAATCCAAAAGCAGATTGGGCAATGGCAGTCGCATTCCCTACTAAGAAAGTTCGACGGGTCACCATAAGACTATTCACTTTTCTCGCAAAGAAGTTCTCGCGATTGCCTAACTCACTACCGCATGAAGTGCATCATCGCCGATCCGACACAGCTTAAAAGCTATACTTCAGAGCAAATTGAAGAATCCGCGGAGTATTTGCTGACGAAATCGTTCCGTCGGCATTCGAAGCTACCCTTGCAGTAGGGTTGAAGAAGTTGACCCTATTTGCCAGGTTGAAGGACTCGGCCCTGAATTGTAGAAACTGTGCCTCTCGGCCACTGGAGGGCAGCTTAAATATTCTTACGATAGAGAAGTCTAGGTCGGAATATCCCGGCCCTACGAGGAAATCGCGTCCCGTATCTCCAAATGTTCCAAGTGCGTTCGTGGTGAAAGCGGCGGTATTGAAGTATTCTCTCGCCACTTGAGCATGGCTGCGACCTCCCGGCAGATACGGATTTCCAACAAGATCAGCTCGATCCAAGCCGATTCCGCTCGTCGAATGGTCAACACCGGAAAAAACAGTAAATGGTTCCCCACTTGAAAGAGTTAGAATTCCATTTGCCTCCCAGTTACTCAACACTCTGTTTGCGAACACCCAGCCGAGGTTTGTTGACGGCAGATCCCATACGAAGGATCCCTTGACCTGATTCTTGACGTTGAACGTACAGGGTCCATAATCATGCGATGGATTAGGCGTGGAATATGCATCGGTGTCAAAGAATGCTTCTTCGCTTTCATCCATGCATCTTGACCATCGATAGCCCGCCAAAAACGTCACCCCGCGCGTCGACTGCTTTTGCATTGAGACCGTCAGAGAATTGAAGTTGGCGCGCCCAACATCCCGACCGAGAGCAAGGCCCTGAAAGTTCGCTCCCTTCGGTCTGCGGATGTTGTAATTTGCAAGGTTTTGTTGCAGGGTCTCGGCGGGGTTGTAGATCGCCGCGTTGCCCTCGACCGAGCCAAAGAGGTTGTATGACGCCTCACCCTCATACGCGATGCGAAATACCGAGCTATGCAAGACCTGCTGCTCTAGAGTGAGATTCCATTGGTCGATCGTGGGCGGTTTCATTCCAAGCGTGAATGGATTGGCTGCTTCCGGTATCTGAAAAGGCGTGCTTTGGGGGGCGGGACCACGCGGCAGGGGAAACGGGTCGATCTGCCCTTGATAAGGATTTTCAATGCTAGCCGGATTCGTGAAGTTCACGTTGACGTTGAATGGGCTGAAGTTAGGATTCATAGTGTTGGCCGTCATCTGATCCTGGTACATTCCAAAACCGCCTCGCAGACTCGTCATGCCAGTCCCAAAAACATCGAGCGCAAAGCCTACTCTGGGATCAAAGAGGTAGTAGTTGGAGTCAACCACACGCGACGGCACACCAGGATCACCAGCCAATAACAATCCTGGAGGAAGGGTGGGATACCGCGAGGAGTGAATGTTGGCGGCGTAGGCGGAGGAACTGAAAATAGCCTCTTCATGATATGCGGAGTCAAAGACAGGAACAAAGGGGTTCCATCGAACGCCGAGCGTGAGCACTAAGCGCGGCGCGGTCTTCCATGTGTCGGTAAAATAGAGGGCCGGAAGCGTTCTCGTTGGAACGATGTAATATGACTTTTGCTGGATGAATACAGATGGCTTGCTAAGCAGAAAGTCAAGCGCATCGTCGCCTGACAGCTCATTGCTGAAGGAGAAGTCTCCGTCCCCAAGAAAATCTTGGTCCTTTACAACTTTGCTTTTCAGGATTTCCCCCCCAAACTCCAGGATATGATTGCCTTTGACCCATGTCCATTGATTTCCTATTCCACCCTCTGTCGCGGGAATGGTATAGAGTCCGTCCCAGAACGACGAGAAATAATTGTTAATTCCCAGAACAAAGCTAGTGTGGGGCGGGGTCACCAGATCATGAATGTTTGCCCCATAGCCAGTCCAGTCAGTAAATCCGGGAGGCGACGTATAGCTATTGTCGCGACGACTCATGGAAACTACAAACGTTGTAGTCAGGCTTGGATTGAATATATACGTGGTATTCACAACCGCAAACCGGCTTAGCCATGTCTGATTAGGACTCGCGGTCAGAAGATTCCCTTTGATCGAGGTTGACGGCTCCTGTAATCCATCATTGATATAGCTTGCGTAGATGCGCAGATTCTGATTGATATTTTCATCCATGCGCACAACGAATTGGTCATCGTTCTGGACGAATCTGGATAGATATTGGACTAGGCCGGTGCGGGGTGCGCCAACAGGAACGAGAGCTAAAATTTTCTCTGCAATTGGATCGAATTGTGTGGTTGGAACCTGATTTCCTGGAAAAGGCTGCCCGGTAGACGGATTGATCAACTGCTTCGAGTCGGCTGAGAAGTTGCCGGCCCGCTGCGCGGCTGTCAAGACGATTGCTGAGTTTATTGGATTCTGCGTTATCCTTGTTCCCTGGTAAGAAAAGAAAAAAAATGTCTTGTCTCTCCGGATAGGTCCGCCGAACGTACCGCCAAACTGGTTGCGTATAAGGCCATCCTGGACTGGCGAGAAATAGTTTCTTCCATTCAGCCTGCTATTGCGCACGAACTCGAAGAGCCCACCGTGAAACTGATTCGTACCGCCGCGCGTTACGGCGTTCATCACCCCACCACCGCGGCCCGAGAATTTTGCGCTATAGGTACTAGTCGCGAAACTGAATTCCTGGATGGCATCTGGATCCGGATATACATTGGCAATCTGAGTTAGCGCATCCTCATTCAATGCACCGTCTAGATAATAGGACGTAGAATCACCACGTCCGCCGCTCGCACCCACAAAATTGTTGGCTTGATCTGGACGTGATGCGCTCTGCTGATAACCGCCGGAAGATGTTGGACCTACATCCGGAGCAAGCTGCATAAGCTGTAGTACGTTGCGGCCATTGAGCGGCAACTGCTGTGTTGTTTTCATGTCAATGGTGGTGGAGACGGTCGGCGACTGAAAGTTAAGCATCACAGAAGCAGCCTGAACGGTGACCTTCTGGGAAACGGTTCCCACATGAAGCATGGCGTCTACCGTCGCGCGCTGGCTGACAGTAAGGACAAAGCCATCTTGCTGATAGGTTGAGAAACCATCCATAGAGAAAGCCAGGCGATAAGTATCGGGCGCGAGTCCGGTAACTACGTAATTGCCTTGCCCATCGGTTTCGGCATGGGATATCGCGCCGGTCGTATTATCGGTCGCCGTGACGGTAGCCCCCGGAATGGCAGCCCCGGTGGAGTCTG
>JAKBSX010000539.1 GCA_021844725.1 Actinomycetes bacterium
CCGGACGAATTTCTCCTTGTCAATATATTGACAAGGAGAAATTCGTCCGGTGCCTTCAAGCGATGGGGATTTGCCGATGGAAAACCAGCGTTCACCCACACAATAGCCTACACTCTGAGAGGCTTTCTTGAAAGCGCTAGAATCTTGAACGACTGGGAAACGTATGCAAAACCAACATACAAAGCGCTTGAGCTGCTCATCAGAAAATCCGAATTTACAAACGGACGTTTGCCTGGAGCATTCTCTGATGGATGGCGCCCTGTCAATTCCTATACCTGTCTGACCGGAAATTGCCAAATAGCCATCTGCCTGATGATTTTCGAGGAAAGGGAGAGCGACTTACGGATTATAAACGCAGCGACTAAACTAATCGATTACGTATGTAAGACCCAAAGCTTGTGGATAAGGCTGCTTCTGCCATCGGTTCGTGGCGCTGTAGCTGGCTCTGAGCCGCTTTGGGGGCGCTACATGCTTGGGCGGTATCCAAATTGGGCTGCAAAATACCATTGTGACGCTCTTATGAGGCTTATAGCAAGGCTTAAATCAGAGGGCCTCGAATGAACCTGCGAGTGATACTAACCGCTGGTTTTAACAGGGCGAGGCACGTCGTTGCGCTGGCAGAGATGCTCTCTCGCTCCGGCGCCAGCATTTGTGGTGTAATTGTAGTAAGCCCTTTCACCACAAGAAGAATCAGAGAAGCCGTGGATAGACGCGGAAAATTGTACTTGCTCGGAGCTGCAAGGCACCTACTGAACCTGGACGCTAAAGATCGGCACTCAGATCCGCTTGACCTTTATTTGAGCAAACACGATGTACGCTATAGATCCTTGCGCCATTGGTGCGCCAGGTACGGTGCACCAGCGCTGAGCGTGAATTCCCTGAATTCCAATGTCGCAATTAATTTTTTGACATCCACCAAGCCCGATGGTGTCATTTATGGTGGAGGGGGAATCTTAAAACGTGAGTTCATAGCCTCCGTCGACGGCAGGGTGCTGAATGCCCACTCGGGTCGACTGCCCGACATTCGAGGGATGAACGCATGCGAGTGGTCTCTCTTATTGGATGTTCCGCTAGCGGTCACGATCCACTTTATCGACACGGGCATAGATACGGGACATGTGGTTGAGACTATCCCCCTTCAAATTGAAAGTGGCGACGACATTGCTCGATTGAGAAGCAAATGCACGGTGATCGGGGTCGAGGGGCTTATCAGGAACGTCGAAGCCATTGCCAATGGCATGCGGTCGGTGCCCGGCTCCAGCGATTCGTGCACCCGGCAGTGTTTCACACTCGCACCAGCTCTAAAAGAGCTGGCAGAGCAGAAGCTGAGTGCAAGTCAATAGAATGAATCAAATATTTTTATGGCTGGAAACTGTCAGGCACACGCGTGGTTCCCAGCTCTTATCGAGAGCCCGATTGAGCTGTAAGAGGAAAGTGGCTACCTCGCCTATCGGAGCCCTCCTAAGGACGCTGACGGCTAATGGCGCTAAAGGGACTCCTAATACGAACCCCGGAATATTAAGTCCCATATTTCCACCGCAAGGCGGACGGGTGGTAAAATGCAAGGATTCCTATCTAATTACCTTCCTGAATGAGACGCGGGAATTCAAGCATCCTTTTGACTGGCATCCGCCAGAGCTGGAATCGGGCACACGACTGTGGAAACTCAACCTTCATTATCTCGAGTTCATTGAAAATCTTGACAATGAATCGTTTATGGCAGTAGTGGAGGACTGGATAGACAATAATCCACCATACAGGAGGGAGTATTGGCTCGACTACTGGAATAGCTATGCAATATCAATTAGATGCGCTGTCATGATGCAGCAGTACGCTTTAAGAAATAGTCTACTCCCTACAGGCTTTAAAGAAAAAATTCTCCGTTCCATCTTCGACCAGATTGTTTACCTTGAGTCGAATCTTGAACTGGACATTCTTGGAAATCACTTAATAAAGAATATCAAAGCATTACTTCTGGCTTCCCGTTTTTTCAGCCATAAGCTGTGCAATAGATGGAATAATCTCGCTCTGAAGCTGCTTCACAGGGAGTTGGGCGAGCAAATCCTCGAAGACGGTTTCCACTATGAGAGATCGCTTTCGTATCATTGTCAGGTATTTTGTGATCTGCTTGATATCTCGGTAGCTCTTGGTAATAATGATCGACTGCTACAGGAAAAGCTCTTTCCTATGGCTCAAGTGATAGCCGACATGACTCACCCGGATGGTTTTGTTAGTTTGTTCAATGACGCCGGGTTCCATGCAGCATACAGCCCATTTGTATGCCTCGATACTTACCGCCGGATTACAGGCCATAGCCCAATCCAAAGAAGATTATTTCGCTTTAAGGATGCTGGTTATTCTGGCCTGCGCTCAGAGGATAGTGTTTTCATCGCTGACTGCGGACCGATTGGTCCAGATTTTCTTATGGCGCATGCGCATGGTGACATACTGTCATTTGAGTGGTCTATTCAGAATAAGCGCGTAATCGTCGATGCCGGCGTCTTCGAGTACAATCCAGGTTTCTGGCGCGACTATTCCAGAAAAACAAGCTCACATAATACAGTTACAATTGACGACGGGGATCAATGCCAGTTTTGGTCGTCTTTTAGAGTTGGACGGAGAGCAAAGGTTCAATGTCTTGAGTATCAAATCACGGAATTCGGATTTGTCCTCAGAGGAACTCATGACGGTTATTCAGGACTGAAGGGGAAACCTATACACAGGAGGGATTTTTGTATTTCGCCCGCGAAGATCGAGATTCGGGACGAGATCAAAAACGGAGACGGGCAATCTGTCTGCTCACGTCTCCTGCTCCATCCTGAGTGCGAGGTCTGTGTCGTTAACGACCATAATGCGCGCATCAGCATCGGATCGGTGCTCATAATCTTAACAACTCGGGCTCGTATAAGCTGCGTTGAGGGGTGGTGGTCGCCTGACTGGGGCATTAGGCAAAATTCTAAATTTCTGGTTTTGCACTACGGAGATTGCCCTCTAAGCATTGAATACAGACTTGAGCTAATTCAAAGGTAATCTGAGAGACCTGAACTTCAGATTTTTCGACCGCTCCAGGAAAATATTATGCACATCCTATTCTTGACCCACTATTTCCCTCCCGAAGTCAACGCCCCGGCTTCCCGGACTTTTGAAAACGCGAAGCGCTGGGTCAAGGAAGGACACCAGGTTACGGTGATTACCTGCAATCCGAATCATCCGAACGGGGTGCTGTATCCGGGCTGCAGGAACAGGCTCTACCAGTGGGAAGAACTTGAATCCATCCGAATCTTGAGGGTCGTCACATATATCAGCGCTTCATAAGGGAAATCCAGA
>JAKBSX010000540.1 GCA_021844725.1 Actinomycetes bacterium
CAAGCAGTACGTGGCTAATCAGCGCAACGTTTGAGCGCAGGTCTCAGGGCTTCGCCCTGGTGGGGCTCTACATCCCCATGGCTAAAGCCAGGGGCATTGTGCCCCACACCCCATTCTGGTAAATGAGCTCCCAACGAAGAAAGAGTATCAATGGAGACTCTAGTCCTCTGGTGCAAGTGATAGGTTTTGAATTGCGCAAACTCCGCGCACCTTGGAGGACCAAATGGACCAAATTTCAATACAACCGGCCAAGACCAGGCTGTCGCATACGCTTGGGTCTCCGACCGGCAAGACCTTCACTTCAGATCTTTCGGTATCAGAATTTGCGCTGCTCGATGACGTTGGCTATCAGCCGCTGGGCTTCGTCATGGGAACCTCGATTTACCACGTGGGGATTCAAATAGCCAGGTGGGGAAGCTCGCAAGAGCTAACGGTACTGACCCAAGCCATGTATTCGGCCAGAGAATTAGCCCTTAGCAGGATGGAGGCGGAGGCTGCCGAATTGGAAGCGGATGGAATCTGTGGAGTACACATAGAGATGAACATGTACGCGTGGGGGCAGGACGTCCTGGAGTTCATCGCCGCTGGTACTGCCGTGAGAAGCAAAGTTAATCCAGGAGAGTCGAAGCGCCCTGACGGAAAGCCATTCACTTCAGACCTCTCTGGACAGGATATGTTCATGCTCGCACAAAGGGGATATGTTCCCGTTGCGTTCTGCCTTGGAACCTGCGTATATCACGTAGCCCATCAGTCGATGATGTCGGCCTTGAAACAGACCGGCACCAATGTGGAAATGGCACAATATACCCAAGACATCTATACAGCCCGGGAGCTGGCACTGTCGAGAATGCAAGCCGAGGCAGAGCGCTCCGCCGCCTTGGGAATAGTAGGTACTAACCTCGTCGTCTCAAACCACGTTTGGGGTGAACACGCAACCGAATTCCTTGCCATGGGCACAGCGATCAGACCCACCGAGAAAAGGCACAGCTCAGAATCTATCTCGTTGACCCTCCCCGTTGTCTAGTCAGCGATACATCCAGGTGCAAGCCTTAGGTAAATAGAACATTAGCCGTTAATGGGTCCCTGGGTATCTCGCAGGGACCCGCCGCCCCGTTGGTTTCTATAGGCGAGAAATTCGGCACTAATTGCAAGCGCCGTCTCGGGTGGGGTACGAGATCCTAAGTCGAACCCAACCGGACCAAAAAAGCAAACACTGAGATCAAAGTTTGCAAGGCGCTTCCGTCTTTCCTGTTGCGTGTGCCGCGAACCAAGGCTTCCTATATAGGTCCCTAAAGACATCGCGAGCACGGAGGTTGCGATAGGCGTGGTCAAGTCGTGATCGTGCGACAGGAGAATTAATGCATCATTCGGTCCAAGAGATTGGGCTATTTCCAAAGCTTCCTCACCTGAGTCGCTCGTACTAACTTCCATACCAACCAAACGGAACTGGGATTCAACCGCCTTAGCTAAAGTCCCCGATCCCACCACCAATACCAGCGAGGGCGGTGCATAGCTCTCTATCAAAAAATCACTGCCTTCGAAGGAAATTAGCTCAACAAAATCAAGGCCACGAGAGTGAATTTCTTTCGCCCGGTCAAGTACATCGACGGGATATACCGAGGTCGCCATCTGAACCTCGTTGCGGACCCCAACTATCACTGCTGCTTCGTGTGGCCCTTCACCAGTGACCAGCGTGACCGGAATTCGGCGTGCTAAGGCATCTAAGAAGGCTGGTGGCAGGGAAGAAACAACACGCGATCCAATGGTCGCTACCCCACCACACGCCAAGCCGAGCTCGACTGCTTTGCTATCGCCAATGGGCCATTCAAAAAACTCTGCTATTGAAGTCGAGGTAGCAGCTTGCCTAGCTCTGTCGTAAAACTCGCTTCCAAGGTCATCACCGAATAGACGCCCCCACTTGGATTCGCTTGAAATGAGCAAAATTTCGCCAGATTCACGTCCTCCGAAACCGGTCATAGCAATGACTCTGACAAAAACCGCCTCTTTGCCATCTCCGGCGGATCGGAAATCTCTTACAATCCGAGATCTGTCCAAAACAACCTCCACTCGTTTAAGGCTCATTTAGGGCGCCCAGCTGACTCCAAGTCAAAACTCTTAGTATCAGATAACAGATCCAAGCTGCTATCAACCAAGTAGAGCTAGGGATTCATCCCCTCGGCGAGTATCTCCTGAAATCCACGAGCCGTCTTAGCGGTAATAGGACCAGGAACTTCCGAGAGCTTTCTCGAGTCAATCTTCGCTATTGGCTGTACTTCCCTTAGTGTCGAGGAAAGAAAGGCCTCCTGGACACTCTCGTCATAAAGTACTTCCGCCTCGATCTCAATCTCCTTAGCACCAAGTCTTTCAACAATTAAGTCCCGAGTTACACCGGCCAAGCAGCCGGTGGAGACCGCTGGAGTATAAAGCTGGCCATTTTGAACGAAAAAAATGTTACTCCCAGAACCCTCGCAGAGGTGACCCTTGAGGTTTTTGAAGATTACCTCGCTAGCCCCTCTTTCTAACGCCCAGTCCAAGCAGATTACGTTTTCGGCATAGGAGGTGGTCTTCAGTCCAGCCAGCACTCCGACTTCACTCCTAGGCCAAGGAGAGATAGCAACGTTGGTTGCGGAGGTTGTACGCTCGCCCACCTCGCAGGCAACGATCAGACGCCGTTTCGAATTCGATCTAGCCGAACCTAGCCCTGAATCGCCGGCAGTATATGTAATCCTGACTTTTCCATCGACAATCCCATTCTCTTCGACGACCCTCCTGACTGCCTTTTCAACTTCAGCCAGGTCCGGAGGATCCAGCCTCATACCTTTGCAAGTCCTCTCCAGCCTGGCAAGGTGCCTCGAAGTCGCAAAAACTTGGCCTTGGTACACCGCAAGTGTCTCGAATGCTCCGTCTCCCGTCACAAGACCGTGATCAAAGACCGATACCTTTGCGTCTAGCTCTGCTAGCACCTCTCCGTCTATATAGACCAGCATGTCCGTTCCTCCCGCACTATTTCAGCCCTAAAATCGGTCGACCGAGCTAGCAAAAAAATTAACTGCCCATCTTCTAACCTAAATCAGAACCGTTCCAGGCCGTGACACAGCCGACGAGATTCGGAGAAATTGAAATCTAGGCACGCTCTGCATGCGTAGGAAAAACAGGGTTAGCACATTTACTAACCCCTAGCAGCCCCAACGGGATTTGAACCCGTGTCTCCACCTTGAGAGGGTGATGTCCTAGGCCTCTAGACGATGGGGCCAACAATTTCAAGACCTTAGATACTAGTGACAACCTACGAAGGCACCGCCGCTAAGGACCTCATCATCC
>JAKBSX010000541.1 GCA_021844725.1 Actinomycetes bacterium
CCAGTAAGACTGGGAAGAATTGATGGAAGAAGCCGGTGGTCCGAATCTAGGAAGACCCCATTTTGCTGCGGTCATGGTCCGAAAAGGGATTGTCTCATCAATTCAGGAAGCCTTTGACACCTACCTGGCAAAAGGTAAGCCTTTCTATGTCCAAAAAGTACAGATAACTACGCCGGAGGCAATCCGATTGACAAAAGAATCAGGTGCTGTGCCAGTTATCGCACATCCTTCCACCTTGGGATTGACGCCAACCAAGTTAGAATCCTACCTGAGGGAAATGAAGGCATTTGGGCTTGCAGGAGTGGAAAGCTACTACGCAAGGTGCACCCGACAAGAGCGGGCAGGTATGGCCAGTATTGCTGAGTCGCTAGGCCTTGTGGCGACGGGCGGCTCCGACTATCACGGCAGCTATAAAGTTGGCCTTAATATTGGCACTGGTGAAGGAGACCTAAACGTTCCTGATTCGGTCGTAGAGCAGCTCAGATCCAGAATTATTTGAGAAATGAAGGCCTGTAAGCAGCCCTGAGCTTTTCCACTTCAACCTCAATTAGGCCCGGCACACAAATCTTAGTTCCGGTTACACGACCAATTTTTGCTGCCGGCAGACCCCGGCAGGAAATGTATTCAACCACTTCCTCCGCTGAATTGGTAGCTACAAGCACCCTTGAGCCGGACTCCGAGAACAGCTCGAAATGGTCAACTATAGCACCGGCGTCGATGTCAGCTCCAAGAGTGCCAGCCAAAGCCATTTCCGACAAAGCCAGTCCAAGACCGCCGTCAGATACATCATGCATGGCAGATATGGCAAATTCGTCTGCCCGCTGGCTCAACTCAATGATCAAATTCACCAGTTCCATGTGTAGCTTCAAATCAAGCTGTGGCAGTTCGCCATCTATATCCCCTTTGAGTTGGTATGCCCATCTCGAGCCAGCCAGGTTTCGCTCAGTCTTGCCTACCAGCACCAGATCGGCGTTCTCTGAAAAGCCAATACTTCTGGGCTGCTGGCGTAGCTGGTCAATTACTCCAAGAGTGGTCACCACCGGGGTTGGATCTATATCCACCCCGTTCACCTCATTGTACAGAGAAACGTTTCCTCCAACTACCGGTATCTCAAGCTGAAGACAGGCCTCCGCAATGCCATCGATAGCCTCGGACAGCTGCCACATCACTTCTGGATGCTCAGGATTACCAAAGTTAAGACAATCCACCAAACAGGCAGGCTTTGCGCCAGTCATCGCCACATTCAATGCACTTTCAGCGACCACCATGGCTGCTCCAGCTCGGGGATTAACCGCACACCACCTGGAGTTTCCATCCGCAGATACAGCTATAGCCTTACCACTGAATTCTACTCCTGGACCGGCGGCCCGAAGAAGAGTCGCATCCATCCCAGGCTTTACTACCGTATTTAAAAATAGCTGGTGATCATACTGGGTGTAGACCCAGGCCGGATCGAAAAGCATCTGCATGAGATCGTTCTCAAGATCCGAGCCATCACAGCCAGCCCCAGCGACTCTAGACTTGCGCGACTCAAGGTCCGCCGGAGCCTCTCTCTTCCGGTCGTATTTTGGAGCTTCATCAGCCAATGATCCCGCAGGTACTTCGGCCAAAAGCCGGCCACCCTGGCGGTCAAATACACACAACATGCCCACTGAAATACCGGAGTCAGTCTTAACAGGCTCAGTCACCTTCCCTATTACGGAAGCTGACACTTCCCACTTTTTAGCCACCTTGAGTACCTGGTCCAGTGAGTCAGGGGTGACGATCGCCAGCATCCGCTCTTGACTTTCTGAAGTCATCACTTCGAATGGCTCCATATTCTGCTCACGGACCGGGATCTCAGATATGAATACATCCATACCCATTCCGGCATTGGCAGCCGTTTCAGATGTGGCACAGGTGATTCCCGCTCCACCGAGATCTTGAATCCCAACGACCAGCTTGAGGTCAAGCAACTCCAAACATGCCTCTATTAACCGCTTTTCCTCGTAGGGGTCACCCACCTGAACACTGGGACGCTTTGTGGAACTGTTTTCATCGAAGCCCGCCGAAGCCAACACCGAGACACCACCGATACCGTCTCTTCCGGTAGAGGCACCAAGCAGTACCGCCAAATTGGATGCTCCCGATGCCTTTGCAAGCACCAGACGGTCCCGCGGAAGGATCCCAATTGCCGCCACATTCACTAAAGGATTCGAATTGAAGGTCTTATCAAATACCGTCTCCCCACCTACAGTAGGGACTCCGACGGCATTGCCGTAGCCGGATATCCCGCTCACCACTCCGGTGAATATCCATCGATTCTTAGCATCGTCAATTGGACCCATGCGCAAAGAGTCGAGAAGAGCTATAGGCCGGGCACCCATAGTAAAGATATCCCGCAGTATTCCCCCCACTCCAGTTGCGGCACCCTGGTATGGTTCAATCGCTGAGGGGTGGTTGTGGCTCTCCATTCGAATTGCCACAGCGATCCCATCTCCGATATCAATTACACCGGCGTTCTCACCGGGACCAACCAAAACATTCTCACCCTTGGAAGGCAACCTTCCCAAATGAATTCTCGAAGATTTATACGAACAGTGTTCGCTCCACATCACTGAGTACATTGCCAATTCCAAATGATTTGGCGATCGTCCCAGAACCTCTGTAATCATTTCAAGTTCAGAGTCGGTTAGACCCAGCGTACGGTGTATCGGCATTTCCATGATTACAAACTAGAGGCTGCAGCAGTTGGGTGAGGTAATTTAGCAGCTAACAGGCAACTTTTTTAAAATTAGTTTTACATTATTTGAAGAATCTAACCAAAAATCAATCCCAATTCCCTGCAAATAATTGTCAATTAGTAATCCAATTAGTGTGAGAAGGATAAGACAAATTATTACTATTATTCTGAGAATCATGAAATAAGTCTTATACTTGAAGCTATGGTAACTTCGACTTCTAGAAAAACACAGCCCGTTTCTGCAGACCAAAAAGAGTCTCTTCCACTCGGAAGAGAACAGACTAAAATTGTGAAACAATATCTGGAAGCGCTTGAAATATCAAGGCCAAAAAGAGGGCGAAAACGAACATTAGAGTCAATCAATAAACAATTAAAAGCGATTGACGACCTGCCAAAAAATACCAACCCATTAAAGAAACTCCACCTTACCCAGAAGAGAATTGAACTCAACGCAGAACTAGAGCGGATTAAAAATGGCCCTGACCTGGAAAAATTGGAAACTGAGTTCATCAAAGTAGCTAAAGAGTACTCCCTCAAAAATGGGATATCCTTCCCTGCCTGGAAAGAACAGGGGGTCAGCGTCGAAGTTCTGGCT
>JAKBSX010000542.1 GCA_021844725.1 Actinomycetes bacterium
TCGCCAGTGCCCTTCAGGCACATCTAAATGCCATGAAGCTGATAAATGGCGAAATGGAGACTATGTGGACTCGAAGCGACCCCAACGATTACAAGATCTTTCGCACGTTTATCATGGGCATCAAGAGTCAACCAATGTTCCCTGAGGGAGTTCTCTATGAAGGAGTCTGCAATGAGCGCAAGAACTATCGCGGCGAATCAGGTGCCAACGATTCGATCATTCCTACGGCTGATAATCTCTTTCAACTTTTTGAGCGGATGCCGGAGAATCCCCTTACCGAGATTCTGAAGGATTTCCGCTCCTATCGACCACCGACGCACACTGAATGGCTAAGCTATGTGCAAGACACTGCTCAGAGGATAGGATTTCGACAATTGGCACTAAGGAATGTTAGGACGGCAGTGTTGATGTTGGAGAATCTGGATCAAATTAGAGAATTTAGACAGCGACATTGGAACTTTACCAAGGAGTATATTTTGAAGCATTCCAATCACCCAGTTGCTACGGGAGGAAGCCCCATCGTCACGTGGTTGCCTAATCAGTTGAGCGCGGTTTTGAGGATTATGGATGAGACCTTGGAGGCGATCGAAATGATGAAAGAAGACCCAGAAATGGATGACCATCATCGACAGCGTATCGATGCAGTCAAAAAACGCATGGTCAGTCAGGAAAACAATCTAGAGCGAGAAGTGCAACTTTACTCTGCAAAAGTGTCCGGTCGATCCAGGACAGCATGAGTCGACTTGGCCGTATAATTAATTATAATACGATGGATAAGGTGCAGGCATCAACTAATAATACGATTATCAACAGGGTGGGATTACGATTTATAATAACTTTCTGCAGCGGCCCATTCGGTAGAAATGGGTGGTTCAAACTTTGCCGTCGCGAAATCAATTATACGGGGGCAGGAGACTTTGCCGGTATTCACCAATCGACATTGCATCAGATGCAACTGCCTGAGCAATGAGGGTAATCTAGATTCATTTTCTCGACATTGCATTGTCAATAAGGCCTGATTAACCTCATTAGCCAGGCGTACACGGGCTGTCGTATCCACTGATACCTGATTCCATACTAGCATGGCCATAGTTCGTTCCAGTTCTCGAAGGAATTCCACGTGCCGCTCTGCCACTGGCGCCAATACCTCCTGAGCATGTTCTAAGGCTTCATCCACCCTACCCTGTCGTATCAATTCCACCACATGCAGCCGATGCAAATGAAAATAAATTCGCGGATGATCATCCAGCAAGCCCGCATCCAGTTCATTAATCAGATCAACGGCCTCCAGAACGCTACCTCGTTGTATAGCATTTCTGACTTGTACTCGACTCTCAATAGCACCTAATTCAGTGGGTGTTGTCACCCCAGTCTCCCGGGCAAACTTCTCGGCAGCTTCTTTATAGCCCTCAATAATGAGGTAATTCATAACGAGGGCATTGATGTCGGAGCGTGGAAGGAGAATGGAATTCAGACGACGAGACCATTCCTCAGAAGTAACTACAGTGGGTGCACTAGTAAGATTGGCGGAAGCGGGTGCACTAGCTCTTCTACTTCCCCTCGCTGTCTCATTTCTCGTACTTTCTATGGAAAAATAGCACAAAATTGCTTGGAATAACAGTACCATTGATTGCAGAGGCCTGAGAACGAACAAAACCTGGCAACAGAGTGCTCATCAATCACTGCCCAGTGAAGTGAATTGACGAATCAAATTTGCTCTTTGACGATGTGATTGAGCGAGTATACATGTGTGTCCATGTGTCCTTTATGCACGAATGAGTGAATGCTCATTTTGAATTCAACTCTGATAAACTTGCTCGCATATTTCGGAGCGGATCAGACAACCATAGAAATCCACTTTCACAATAGCAGCAGCAAGTGCGACTTTTATTTTCTTGGAGCATAATGGATTCAAATGTTGTTCATCATCAATTGCCACAGATCGAAAATGCTTCGCCATTTGTTCTTGCCTCTTTTGGCAGGTGGTCCTTCAAGGTGTTGGCTACAAGTAATAGCCCCAGTCAAGGTCGTGCCGGTGACTGTCTATTGGCTCACTAAACTCATTTGGAAACTTGATCATGTGGCTAAATAGGAAGTCTTGATCGTCTTTATTCATGCATGCGCATTAGAGTGAAGCGAAAATCGCCCTACTGCAATCGAAGCACATGGGCTTGTGCATTCAAATTCTGATATTGTCGCTAAAGAACATCAGCAGTGTCTTTGCGCCATAATAATACTTTGCTATACTATTCTATTTATAAATTCGAAAATTTTGATAAAATTCGTCCGTTTCAATGAAGGCAAAAATTCAAACCCGTAAATGTTCCCCTCCCATCAAACATCGTGCCAGACAGCTGCCAGCACCCGTAGTATTTTCCGAGCATGGTCAACTTGATGACAATGATCCATTGGCGAAATACGATGAGGAGACTTTGGGCGGGCTGCTTTATCCTGAGGAAGCTTCTCGCGCCACCACCACTCCCACTTTAAAGGACAAAAAGCTTTTTGAGCTTTCCTGCAATATAGTAAAGTAACAATTTGAGGTTTGGTAATCACAAGGTAGGCGGATGCGAAAAGAACAATCGTCCAGCCAATGACGAAATTAAAGAAAGGAAGAGGACGCCCTAAAAAAGACTCTGCCGCCTCCACTTTTCCTATTTTCCAAATCCTTCAGTTTGGAGGGTATCAACTCAGCAGATAACTAAAATCCATCAGGAAAAACCCGTAGCCTTTTCGTTGATGATGCGGCAGGGTCATGATGCATGACAAGTTGTAATCACTTGGACTGACCTTCTCCTTGCTAAAGTATCCGACAAAGCTCCAACTATACAAATTACGCACTTGCCAGTTCGACCTTGCATCAGGATGAGGAAGCCATTTGATGAGAATGTAAAAAAGAAAAGTCTCTGTATCGTAGTAAAGTGTCTTGTGATCCAGGAACATCTTGGCCAATAAACACAATCTCTGACAATACTCTTTTGCGTATCGTCCATTGACTTCAAAGACACTTAGATCGTCTTTTCGGTAGATTTCATTTCCAGGCGGATATTTTTCCCGACATTTTGGCACATGCCGTTCAAAAGTGATCGCAGAACACATGTATTTGAGACAGATCTCACAAATGTACAAAACTCCCTGTTCAGGACCTTCGAAATATTCAGCGGGAAAGGGTGAGCTGTACCATGGTCTAAGTTGATACCCTCCAAACTGAAGGATTTGGAAAATAGGAAAAGTGGAGGCGGCAGAGTCTTTTTTAGGGCGTCCTCTTCCTTTCTTTAATTTCGTCATTGGCTGGACGATTGTTCTTTTC
>JAKBSX010000017.1 GCA_021844725.1 Actinomycetes bacterium
AATGGCCGGCTTTTTCGCACGCGAACGTTATGTAGCTGCTAAGCACGATCCCCAGGAAGTAAAGATAGATCCAAATACGGCTGATGAATTAGTTGCGAAAACAAGCGAGTGGATTGAACATATCAACAGTGCGAAAAATCCAGACATAGGAAATGTCGAAAACTTCGCTGTATCGGCGACTATGCCCCTGAGAGATCTGACCAATACCTCTCATCTGGAAGACCTGATCATCGATACAAAAGATGAGCTGCAGTGCGACAAATCCAGAGGAATAAATATTGAGTTTGACAAAATGTTGGCAGAGGCCACGTTGATTACCAAACAGGCAATCGCCACTGGTGACAACGTTAGCTCCACCAACAGGACAGAAAGTTTAAATAGAAAACGAAGAAGCGGAGAACTCAGTGAACTTGGAATAGATAAAGCTATGTATCCTGAGGTAGAAGACGGTTCGTTAGATACGTTATTCTCAATACTCAGTTCAATTGAAAAAGCTAAAGACCCAAAGGAAAATCAATCTGCTGGAACTGTCGCAATGGTGTTAAAAGCCTCGAGCTCTGCGTCAAATGAACAGATAGCAAGAATGTTTGAGGTGGAAGTCGAGGACGTGATATTGGCTGAATGCGACAAACTAGGAATGATCCAGGTAGCAATACGCAAAAAGAAAAGGTCGTTGACGATATGCGTAATTGAGACGAGTCTTGAAAATAACCTCGGAGAGGAAATCCAAGCGTGGATGAAAGACGTAAATCCATCATATGTTTTAGGCATCGTAGACGCTAAAGCTAAGGAGGTCGATGTTCTTACGTGGGTAAAAAAGATTCCTGCAATTACCTCACTTGCCTTGATGGATATACAGAAAACTTCCACTCCTGCTGAATTGATCGGTAAGGTACCGGTTGCTTTTCTAGATGGAGAACCAGCCACGCCATACCAGTGGATGATTGTATGCATGAGGGAACTAGCTAAAAGGAATGCTCGGCAATGAGCAGCGAATGGAAGCAATTTATGGAGGACCTACGCAGGTTCCGCCCATTGATCACTGTCATAGCAGCAGTTGTAATATCCCTACCCAGTATTGCAGGGATGTGGCAAGGGAATATATCTGTGCTTGGCACGCTGGTGCGGGTTGCGGAAGCGATGTTCGTTGCGAGTGTTGGTGTTTGGGTGATCGCAAAAATCCTTGGGCGATATGCAACCATACAAGCTAGGCAGCAGTTTTACAAAGATGGTGGTAATGGCAACAAAATTCCGGAGTAACGACTATAACTTTTTGGTTGCATCTCGCCATGAGGGCTGTTCTTTCTTTCAGGCCCTCAATTATTTTTCTATTTGGTCCGTTACCTAATATTAATGGAAACAGATAATATGCTCGCTGAATTCATAGAAACCGTCGACCAGGAAACCGAGCTTTTAAATGAATTCTGCTATCGTCTAACAATACTTAAGGCACTGGTTGTTTGTGACACGCATGAATCAATACCGAGAGCAGTTAGAGATACGGAGAGCGTATACGAACAAATAAAAATTGCTGAACTAGTGAGATCAAGTGCGACAATAAAACTAATTGATGAATTGGGCCTCGATCCTGAGTCAGCCATGGATATAATCGCAAAAAATGTACCTGATGCTTGGGGGGAAATTATCCTCGATCGCAGGACCACCATGCTAAAAATGCTAAATACTATTAATAGTGAGACAAAATCCTTGTCGGAATCTCTTTCCCAGAGGATCAACCAATCAAAGGAAGCTCTCGATTTTATTGGCAAGCACACTGGATTGACCTATGGTAAAAGTACACCACAAGGTGGAATGTTAGTAACGGGAGCGATATGAGTGGCTTGGGCTTCTCAATTGCTGCTAGCGGACTGGCAGCGGATACCGCAGAACTAAACACTGCGTCCAACAATCTCGCTAATATAAGCACGCAGGGATATGTGGAAGAACAGGTAAACCTGACCACACAACCAGCGGGAGGAATGTCGGGAGTTGGTGGGGGAGTCGAGATAGGGTCTGTTTCCAGAATGGTGAGTCAGATTTACCAGCAGGCGAATCTTTCTGCTCAGAACACAAGTGGCGCAGCGAATCAAACCAACCAGGTGTATCAATCCATTCAAACAATATTTCCAGAGCCAAGTTCCGCAGGGTTAGCCTCACAACTCTCGAACCTATGGTCTGATATCTCCACTTTGGCGTCAAACCCTGGGCAACAAGGTGCCGAGCAAACTGTTGTAGGGGCAGCCCAAGCCGTGACCCAGACTCTCAATAATGAGTATGGTCAACTGTCAAACTTGTCCAGTTCTCTTCAGACCCAATTGGGGAGCGGATCCAGCGGTGGGCAGTTGGCGCAGGTCAATTCACTGTTATCCCAAGTTGGACAGGTTAACAAAAGTATTATTGTTGGAGCATCAGGGGGGAACAGCGTAAATTCCCTTCTGGATCAAAACAATTCATCCGTTTTAAAGCTAGCTTCACTGATGGGGATAAGAGCAGTGACTGAAGCAAACGGCACGACATCACTCTACATGAATGGCATACAGTTGGTGACCGGGGACGTAGTGCAGCAACTAGGAGCCACCGGTTCTGCTAATACAAAAAATCTGGGAATAGTTACAGCTAATGGAGCTCCAGTCAGCCCATTGGGTTCCATCGGGGCGGCGTTGGTGGCGGTTAACAATACGATTCCCCAGTACCAATCCCAACTGAATAATATCGCTGATTCTTTAGCGGAAAAAATGAATCAGTTGCAAGCAAATGGGCTTAATATAAATGGCACTCCCGGGAGCAGCGTACCGGGGGCTACCGGAACCACTTTACCCGATATATTTGTAAATAATGGATCAAGCACAAGCTATACACCAAGTTCCGCAACTGTATCGTCAGCTGCCACTATTGCCGTATCTCCAGCCTTGATCGCCGATAACACTCTCATTGCTACGGCGGCTGCGCCTAGTTCGTCAAATTCGAATTCGATTGGAACGCCAACATTGGATGGGTCCAATGCTCAGGCTATGGCAGCACTTCAGACAGTAGCCGGTGGACCAAATGACCTGTACCAGCAAATGATCGGTCAGCTAGGCACAGAGGCTCTGAATGCTACCAACAATCTGGCTACTGCCAACAATGCTGCACAGTCGATAAAAAACAATATATCGAGTGTGTCAGGCGTGAACATGAATTCCGAGGAACTGAAAGTATTGGCAGCACAGAACGCATATTCCGCCATCGGGCATGTTATAGACGCAATAAACCTAAGTTTCCAGTCACTTATCCAGGCGGTATAAAATGTCAATGAGTACCAATGCGCTTACAGAAATGCTATCTGGGCAGATCTTAACCCAGCAAAATAATATAAGTAATCTGGAGGGACAGTTATCGTCTGGATTGGCGCTGAATAAACCATCAGACAATCCAGTGGCTGTAACCCAGGTGCTGTCTTTGTCGAATCAAGCCAGCCAAATATCCAGCTGGCAGGCAAATATTAATACTGCCCAGTCCTGGTTAGGGACGGCCTCAGGGACACTAAATAACGTTATTAGTGCGATGCAATCAGCAAGAACACTGTTACTCCAAGCGGCCAACCAGGGAACCCAGGACACCACTTCATACAAGGCGATCGGCCAACAATTGATGAGCATTAGCAATAATATGCTGGCCTTAGCGAATACCCAATATGAGGGGAGATCCCTCTTTGCTGGAACTTCTGCAAGTCAACAGGCATATGACAGTTCAGGAAATTATTTAGGTAATTCGGACACTCCTACTGTCATTGTGGGTCCGGGTGCAGGAAGTGGACAGGCGATTGATTTATCTGTAACAGGACCCGCCGTCTTTGGAAGCGGAAGTAGCAATATATTTACCACGCTGTCAAATGTCGCGTCAGCCCTTTCAAGTGGCACTCCTACATCTAGCCAAATATCAGGAGCCCTTACAGCTTTGGACAATAATTTGGCGATAGGAGAACAGGCCAGTGCAACGATCGGAAATAGCGCCCTAGAGGTATCGAATATGGCAAGTGCACTTACCCAGCAATTAACCAGCATCCAGAATAGTCAGGCTCAATTGCAGAATATAAATATTCCGCTGGCTACGACACAGCTCAACAATGAAATAACAAATTATCAAGCGGCGCTTTGGGCAGCCTCACGAGCGATACCTGAAACTCTTCAGCAGTTTATAGCCCCTTAATGTAAAGGAAATAGAACAATTAGTTATGGATACATTCCTAAATATCGCGAATAATTCGATAACACTACTTACCGATTTGCCAGGTTTCCCAGGTGCAAGACATTTCATTATTGAACAATTTGGGTCAATCGAAGAAAATGTTTTTGCCAGGATAAAATGCTTAGACAAAATAGAGGGAGAAAATGGAGTCCCCCTAAGTGAACTATCATTGCTGGTAATATCGCCACATGCAATATGGCCAGATTATGAAATATATCTCGAGGCATCAGTCGCAGAAGCATTGGGGCTGAAATCAGCTGAAGACGCAGCAACGTTGGCAATAGTGCATCTGAAGAAACCATTTGAGCAATCTACGGTAAATCTTTATTCACCTATAATTGTTAACATACATACTGGATTGGGAGATCAAATTATTCCACAGGATACTGATGAAGAAATAAAATGGCGCCTCCAAACTCCATTCCCAGAAGTGGCCGTAGTGTAAATGTTGGCACTGACTAGAGAGCCGGGACAGAAGATTGTAATAGGAGGTGGGATATCAATTGTTGTGTTATCCGTATCTCAAAATGGAAGAGTTAGATTAGGCATTGAAGCTCCGGCAGACGTAAGAATTGACAGAGAAGAAGTAATTCAAAAAATCAAACAAGAGAACATGAACGCGGCACAGGTTGTGACGGACACTGATGAAGCGGCGGAATGGCTGTCCCGGATAAACAGGAATCCGAATAAGGGGACTTCGTGAATTAGACGTGGAGTGGTCGCTTTTACATGGTCCTCTCAATGGAATAGCGACAGCCCTCCATCTTTAAAGCGGTACGGATATTGCTTTGAGAAGATGTCCATTTTGGATACGATAATTGAAAAGTGAGAGGTATATATCAAGAGACGAAGCAATTGCGCCTTTAGAAAAGCGCTCCAAAAATGAGGTATCAAAACGCGTTTAGATGGTTGAGTTATGCCTAGAAGTACCCGTTTAAAGATAAGCGTACCTTTGGAGCGATTTCGTCAGGTCGGGATCCTTGAGAATGACATATGCGAGAGACGTGTGGTCATAGACGATGCGGCATATGAAAACCATGACTATCTCCCAGAGTATTCAAAACCTTTGCCTAGCGATTGATTCATTTGAGAGCCATTGATGTTTTTTATATATCTCCCATAAGGTGAACTAATTATAAGTAGTAAAAGTTAACAAGTTAATGATTTCCACATCTAAATAAATGTTTCTACATTTTGATTTTCATCGATTTGGATGGTGTAAAGTGGGAAACGTGGAAACGATAGTTAATTACACCAGCAAGGATTTGAAGTATCGAATATCGAAGATCCGACATACCTCCGAACCTGTAATGCTGTTAGATCTTGCAGTTTCCACTAATTTATGTCAATTGTCCAGGGTAATCCGATGAGGCCTGGCTCTTGCTACCCAGAAGAGGTTTGCCCTTCCATCAGAGTGGGGCAGCTAAGTTTGCCGGGGAATTATTCCTCGCAAATAACAGTAACACTGCCTCAATACCTAATGAAGCCCAGATTTTGATACTAATTTGCTCGTAGATCTGGGTTATGCCAATTCTGAGTTTCATAATTTTACTGCGCATGCTGAATCGAGGTGAACAATGTGATGGAACCCACCAATACCAGTGATCCGAACTTTTACCACAGGGTTGTAGATTGCCAATGGTCGTGTCCCGCACATACAAATGTGCCGGAATACCTGAGGCTTATTGGTCAAGGCCGCTACCAGGATGCCTATATGGAGAATCGGTCATCTAACGTATTCCCCGGAATACTTGGTCGGACCTGTGACAGACCTTGTGAACCGGCGTGCCGCCGTGTTCGCGTCGACGGGAATCCAGTAGCAATTTGTCGCTTAAAGCGTGTGGCAGCTGATCTTTCTGGCGACTTAAGTGAGAGACTGCCAAAATCAAATCCAAACAAGAACGGCTTTAAAATTGCATGCATTGGAGCGGGACCAGCTTCACTTACTGTAGCTAATGATCTTTTGCCACTGGGATACGAGGTGACAATTTTCGAGGCGACGTCGAAATCGGGCGGACTAATGAGAACCAATATTCCCTCATTTCGGCTTCCGGAATCGGTTCTCAATTTTGAAATCGACGCGATTCTAAACATGGGGGCAGAGATTCGTTTTGACTTTCCGGTAACGAGTCTTAGCGCTCTTTTAAACCAGAAATTTGACGCTGTCTTTGTTGGCAGTGGCGCGCCAAAAGGTAAGGACCTGCAGCTTCCAGGTCGAAATGAATCGACTGAGAGAATTCACATTGGTATTGAGTGGTTGCAGTCAGTTGCATTTGGGCACATCGATTCGGTCGGTGAGCGAGTACTCGTCATTGGGGTAGGTAACACAGCAATGGATTGCTGTCGGACTGCTAGAAGACTCGGCGGGGAAGAGGTAACTGTAATAGCTAGACGTCCACGGCAGTTTTTCAAGGCTTCACCCTGGGAGCTTGATGATGCTGAAGAAGAGGGAGTCGATATTTTAGTCAACTACTCTCCGACGGAATTTATTGTCAAGCAAGGGAAATTGGCCGGAATGCGTTTCGATGTTCTTAAATGGAACGACGATGCCACGAAATCTGAAAAGATTGATTCTGTGGTCATTGACTGCGATGATGTAATTTTGGCGATTGGCCAAGAAAATGCTTTTGAGTGGATTGAACGTGATATTGGTTTGCAATTCAATGCAGACGGAATGCCAGTTGTTGACCCATTTACCATGGAAAGCACGCTTAGCGGCGTCTTTTTTGGTGGAGATGCAGCCTGGGGTCCTAAGAATATCATTTGGTCAGTAGCTCATGGGCACGAGGCTGCTATTTCGATTCACAATCGATGTCAGAAGGTTTCACTTTCGCAGAGGCCTCTGGCTGGAATGAGTTTATCCAGCCAGAAGATGGGCATAAGTGAGTGGAGTTACAATAACGACTACAACCCTAGCGACCGCCAAAAGATGGTCCATGTGGAAATGACCCGTCGCTTTGAGAACCTTTCACTAGAAGTGGAATTGGGATTCACTCCAGAACAGACAGCTGTCGAGGTACAACGTTGTCTTAATTGTGATATTCAGACCGTGTTTAGGGCCGATCTCTGTATTGAGTGTGACGCATGTATTGATATCTGTCCAGTTAAATGCTTAACTATCGCCGAAGGGTTAGAGGATGAAATCGAACTAAGAAAATCTCTAACACTTCCAGCGCTGAACATGGACCAGCCTCTCTATATATCGGCACCACTGCCTCAAACGGGAAGGATTATGATTCAAGATGAAAATATCTGCGTGCATTGTGGATTATGTGCCGAAAGATGCCCGACGGCAGCTTGGGACATGCAAAAGTTTACTCTTCAACTTGGCTATGCTGGGGACACAAGGGGACAATGATGGCATCGTTTGGCAATCAGAGTACTAACGCTGACTGGCTTGATAGTTTGCCGCTATCTGGGCTAGGCAAGGTCAATGAATTTGCTATTAAGTTTGCAAATGTAAATGGCACAGGTTCGGCCAGTGCAAATAATCTGGTACTCAAGGCTATTTTTCGCATGGGTGTGCCGGTATCAGGGAAAAATCTGTTTCCTTCAAATATACAGGGGCTGCCAACGTGGTTTGAGATCCGGGTGAGCGAGTCTGGCTTTACCGCGCGTTCAAGCAGTCCAGATATTGTGGTAGCGATGAATCCCCAGACTTACCGAGATGATATTGTCTCGATAAAACCGGGTGGAGCTCTTTTGTATGACTCAAGTTGGCCATTATCGTCGGATTTCGAGAGATCTGACGTGCTAAATGTCGGTGTTCCCCTATCAAGGTTATGTTCTGAAAAATTCCCCGATCCTCGCCAGAGAGTGCTGCTCCGAAACGTTTCTTATGTTGGAGCAGTCTCAGGTCTAATCGATTTGGACTATCAGATTTTGTCTGAGCTTCTAAATGAGACTTTCCATTCAAATCCAAAGCTTCAGAAGTCGAATCAGATAGCTTTAGAAATCGGTTATCAATACGTAAAAGAGAGTTATGTCACTCCGCTGCCAATTCGGCTTGAGGTAAGAGACTTAAATGCTGGAAAGATATTGATTGATGGAAATACGGCCATTTCATTAGGTTGTGTTTATGCGGGTGCCACCGTAGCTGCCTGGTATCCGATAACGCCGGCGACATCGGTATCTGAGAATTTTGAGTCGCTTTGTGAGAGACTTCGAACGGTTGAGCTTTCTAACCCCGATGGTACTGTCAGCAATGTCAAGAATTTTGCGGTATTGCAAGCCGAGGATGAGATGGCGGCATTAGGCATGGTGATTGGTGCGTCATGGGCTGGCGCCAGAGCCTTTACGTCGACTTCCGGACCTGGAATATCCCTAATGAATGAGCTGTTGGGTCTGGGCTATTATGCCGAGATTCCAGCAGTTATTTTTGACATACAGAGGACCGGACCCTCTACAGGGATGCCTACTAGGGTGCAGCAGTCGGATATTCTTCTTAGCGCTTATGCTTCTCATGGAGACACCAAGCACATACTTTTATTCCCTGGCAATCCAAATGAATGTTTTCAATTCGCTGTCAAAGCATTCGATTTGGCAGATCATTTCCAAACTCCCGTGATTGTTCTTTCAGATCTCGATATTGGTATGAATGATTGGGTTGCTGATGAGTTTACGTGGGATGCAAACTATGAATGGGACAGGGGCCGAATTCTGGGTCAAGAGGAACTTTCAAAGATTGCGAAATTTCAACGTTACAGCGACCAGGACGAGGAATATGTTACATCCAGAACGCTACCTGGAAAGGATTCCAAGGGAGCCTTTTTCACAAGAGGATCGGGACATGATCAATTTGGAAACTATACCGAATCTCCTGAAGACTATATAAAGGTCATGGAAAGGCTGTTGAACAAGCACAAAGCTTCAGTTAACTGGATACCCGAACCTATAGTCAGAATCCGCGACAAGGCTGCGATTGGGGTCATAACAATAGGAAGTTGTGAGCCTGCGGTATTAGAGGCTCTTGATCATTTCGAGAAAGATGGAATTGAGATGGACTACTTGAGAATCCGAGGATTTCCATTTCATCAGTCGGTCAAATCGTTTATCGAGGACCATGAGCAGACATTGGTGGTTGAACAAAACCGGGACGCCCAACTAAGGTCATTGCTGATTCTCGAACTGGGGATCGACCCCAATCTTTTGATGTCGGTCCTTTCCTACGGTGGTTTCCCGCTTACTTCTGACGATGTATTGACACGTGCAAAAAGAATCTTGAAAGGCTGGGACCGATGCCCTCGATAATTAAGCCTTCTATACCTCTGATACCTTTAGCGAAAAATGACCTTGGGCTAACAATAAGAAACTATGAAGGTTCCATGTCAACCCTCTGTGCGGGTTGCGGCCATGATTCAATTACGGCAGCCATAATTAGGTCGTTTTTTGAAATGTCGCTTCCGCCAGAGCGAATCGCAAAAATTAGTGGGATAGGATGCTCTTCTAAAACTCCAACTTATTTCGTATCAGGAGCCCATGGATTCAATTCCGTACACGGACGAATGCCGTCAATTGCCACCGGAGCAAACGCTGCTAACCGCTCGTCTATTTATATCGGCATATCAGGTGACGGTGATTCGTTATCCATTGGGGCGGGTCAATTGGTGCATGCCATAAGAAGAAACGTTGATATGGTGTATCTGATTGAGAACAATGGAGTCTACGGGCTGACTAAAGGACAGTTTTCTGCGACAGCTGATGTCGGGTCCAGAGCAAAGAAGGGAAAAGCGAATAAGGTAACCCCTATTGACCCGGCCCTACTGGCGATCAGTCTCGGGGCTTCATTTGTCGCTAGAAGTTTTTCTGGTGATAAAGAGCAATTGGTACCAATTCTTAAAGCAGCGATATCTCATCGTGGTTTTGCGCTTATTGACGTAATATCTCCATGCGTTCAGTTCAATAATCACAATGGTTCAACTAAAAGTTATAGTTATGTTAGGGAGCATGAGCTAAAAGATATCGAAACTAGCTACGTTGGAGAGTTTTCGGAAATAACTGCTGATTTGACACAGGGAAACCTTACATCAGTGACTCTGCATGATGGCAGTGAAGTCGTCTTCAGGTCACTGCCAGCAGGGTATGATTCCCATAGCCGAGAATCGGCGATCGCTTATATCAATGGTGCCGTTGCAAGAAATGAGATTCCCACCGGACTGCTCTTTATTGATGAGCAGGCTCCAGATATGCACCAGGTGTTGGAAACCACTAGCGAAGCTCTGGTTGATCTTAGTTATGAAAGCCTGTGTCCCGGTGGTGGTCAGCTCGAGAAGTTCAATCAAAGTTTTAAGTGACTGTTCCGTCATAGTCAGCATCCGACGAAATTTTCAGCTGCTTCGATTACATCTTGATGTGGCTTGGTGCCAACAACCGAGTCGTTTCAGCCCGTCATAATGTTACGATCCTAATGAATAGCTAGAGTTGCTGGAAACTGGTGCGCAGCTGGGTGCTTGGAAGCAACCAGTGAATGCAGTATTGAACCAACGGTAGCGCAACCCCCTTCCGTAAGGGAGGGGTCAAGGCTGCTAATATCAGCTTGAGTGTCATGACCGTGAGATTGGATTGCGGGATGTACCGGATTGAAAAAGATAACGCCCGCCAGATCGGCACAGCCGTTGCCTTCGTGACTATGTCTCGTGGCGATAATTGCAGAGCGCACGATGCCTGTCAGGCCGATGCCGGACTGTGGAACCGAGCAGTTAACTGGGTACCTGCCGAGTGGAATTCAGGAAATTCTCCATTAAAGTACGATATACTGCACTTCCTGACTGCATTGCCAGTGGAAATCCGTCCGCTGCATGTTTATGCCACCACTGAGATAATCGCTCACGATCTCTCTGGGGCAATAACAATATCTAGGGCCAATCGTAACAACGCCATCAAGGTTCGATCTCCTTGGTGTAAGAAGAACTATCGCCCTCTATCGTTTTCTAAGGGTTATGGCTGGGTAATGGAAGCGATGGCGTGTAAGCGAAGTCGAGCGGATGGACTAGAAGCCCCGTTCGTAAGGTCAGGGAGGCTCACGTCTTGAGTATCGGAATTGTTCAGGATATTTATATCTCTGAATTTGAAGGTCATACGATGGTGCGAATGCAGTCGGTTGTGGTTAACAGTCGGGGCATCGTGGGGGATCGTTACTTTAGAGGAAAGGGGCATTGGTCGTCGTTTCCCGATCAAACGGGGTCGGCCCTTACTTTAATTGCCAGCGAGGTGATCGAGTCATCTAGCTTTGAGGGGCCACTGCTTAGGCGAAATGTCGTTACCTCGGGACTTGATTTGGTCGAACTGATAGGTCATGAATTTGCGATCGGATCGATTAGATGTTTTGGGGTCCGGCCTTGTCTACCGTGTAAGTATTTGGAAGACATCATTGGTAGGGATTTTAGAAAGGAACACGACGGAATCCGGGGGGGACTTCGGGTTGACGTTTTGAAGGGAGGGTTAGTTGCTATTGGCGATCCAATCGAAGTCATCGGTTAGCTGTGATTGATGGCATTGCAAGGGTATTTTGATAGATCGTTGTTTAGGGTATCTTGGATTGAGGTTGCTTGTTAATGAGCAAGACGATCTATTGGTTTATGTGAAACTCTCTTCTGGTCGTAAACAGGTGAAGCATGGCTATGGTGGAGTTGAATTTTTAGACCATAAGCTCTGTAACATCTGATTAAGCGGTAGTGGTCTACTAAACGCGTGAATTTTCCGATTTTTAACTTTAGTAGTTGTTGATACTCGCGAAATGCTAGTCGGCCATTCCGTATACCAGTAGTTATTTCCGCAGATTAGGATGCATATTCGGTTGGGGTCTTCTCCGTTGACTGTTCAGATCTTCAGTTTTGCGGGGAGAGGCGACGCTCGAAAAGCGAAGGCCTTGCGATCGACGAGGTGCGGGTTTCCTTGGTTTATTGGGATTGCACTGCCCGTCACTTAGCGGTTGGCTTTGTTCCTGGATACGCTATCCCGTTTGTAGCGACATCAGTTTTCCTGGCTACCTTCGCTGAAATAAACTGACCTAAGCATCTGAGTAACTGCAAAGAATTACAGCGGGTGGGAGCCTAGTAATTCATGCTCCTGAGGTTATCGGGACTGCCTCGGCGTTTGATTTTGCAGCAGTCAGTACCTTAGAGATTGGAGTGCTGGCGTTTCTATCTGGTAACGCATTGAATCTGGTGGATACTTCTTCGAGCAGCTCGGGGCTCAATAAGCAAATGATCCAGCTCAAGGGAGTCAGCCTTAGAAGGTCGGCGCCATCGTAGTTCATTTTTAATAAGGACAGATACATTGGTAGATGCAGTGTCTGTTTTAAATTTCGGTTTACATGCGAATTTGAATCGGGAATAAATTTTTACAATTCAACAAGTTGAGGCAGGTAAATAATTTGGCTATGACTATTTATGGAGTAACGGTTCTGACTCTGATGATGGTCAGCTATGCCCTTGAAAATCGGCATCGTCATTATGTGTTAGCATTCTCTGGTTTTTGCGTTCTTTCCGGGGTGTATGGATTCCTTTCAGGAGTTTGGCCTTTCGGAGCAGTAGAGATAATTTGGTCAGCGGTGGCGTTCAGGCGTTGGCTCAATGCTGGGGCACCGTCTATTGGAACATAATCGAAAATCTTCTGTCCCAGGATTTTGGGATTGGATGCGATTCATTGATCGTAATCAAGTGGTAATTTAAAAAATATGAATACTGCCGAACTATTGAACGTCGCTAAAGCGAATCATTACGAGGTAAAGGAGATAGACGGATCATTCTTCGTTCTGTTACCTGCCTGGCAGGTTGACACCTTTGCTTATTTCCCAAATTCTCGCAAGTATGCCTATAATTACCAGGCGAAAATGGAGCCTTCTAGCGATGGTACTATGTGCTACTTAGTTCCTCTTTCGTATTTGGAATTAGACCGATCATATATTCCCGACTGACTGCCGAGGTTGTGGTATTTGACATCCACGCCCTGGACAAACCTGGGAACCCGTTTAGACAGGAGGCCCAGGTCACTTCGTAATTTGGAAGTTGAAGCTTAATTGGGTCACCATGCTTAACCAGACAGGATTTTCGTGCTACGCGCGTCTGCGTGGTGTGACACCGAAGTGGGGAATGCGCCATGTGCAGGAGAATTTTGTGTTGCTAAGTTTACCTCCGGATCAGTCATACATCCAAAGCTTGATTTGCCGCGACTATCCTTGATCGAGCGAATAAATCAGGAGGCTGGAGGGCTTGTTGTGATCAAGAATTCAATTTCGGTCGCAAAGCTCATAAGTGAATCTGAGGACGGAATGAAATAATGGGATCCGGTGGCGGGCATTGAATAAAAGGTAAGTGCATCCCTGAGACCGTCAAGTACCCCTGCCATCCTCCGCAACATTTCATGGACTGTTTCTTGGCTATTTGTGAACCCAATAAATGAGGTTTCATTGTTGCTGGGGGTTCCGTGTGAGACGTTGCGCCTAAATATTGGTTGCTCCCGGTAGTATTTTTCGATGGTAGTTATGGCAGCATGCGAATTCTTAGGTAGTAGATCTTCAGCAAATTCAGTGCTATCCACTTTTGTTCGTCCTATGATTTGCTCCTGCTTTTTAGAGTCAAGTTGGCTAAATGGTCTTATGTCATGCTGCCACTTTTGGAAAAGCAGCACGCTTCCACCCTGTCCGGGTGTAGAGTCGGGAATGATCGCCACCTTAGCCGCTTCCAGGAAAGTTGGATTTGCAGATTCGTCGATGAAACCTGTTAAATCTCGGTTGAACCTATAGTTCCAGCCAGAAATATCTTCTTCAAGTTCAGCTAATCCCTCGAGCCTATTTATCGTGAGCACTGCGGCATCGAAGACTTGACCAATGCTCTGGCTTGAAATCCAGATCCATATGTCTCGCTGAGTGGCCAGGATAACAAAACAGTCGTCAGCATTTACGGAAGAGGTAAAATCAAACATAACCTGGGGGATGCCATTTGGAGCCAGAGTGCGCCATATGGTTGGACGAATTCCAATAGCACAGTTTATGCCAGCGATACTGGAGTGGATTTCTTCAATATTGCAAATTGCTTCAACGGCGTCTCTGGGATCTGCCTTTTTTTGGATTCTGAACTCAAGAAACATATGGGCTGGACTCCCTATGGCGAATATTCCGGGCTGAGGGATCGGCATTGTTTCCTTTCGGTAAAGAACTTGGATGTTATTGTTGTTATCTAGCTCCGGAAATAATATTTCCTGACGTATGTTTTAAATTCCAGGTCAATGCAGAGTGAAGGTATGAAATGAATATAGAGATTTGGTCCGATGTAGTTTGTCCGTGGTGTTACATCGGGAAGCGTCGTTTGGAAAAGGCGTTACATCAACTCGAAGGATTTATTCAAGTTCAAATAAGGTGGCGTTCATATGAGCTTGATCCTGGAGCAGAAAAGTCAATTGATAAGGATATGGCTTCTCGTCTTTCGGAGAAGTATCGCATATCTCCGCAGCAGGCTAAAGAGTCCATGGCACACATCG
>JAKBSX010000543.1 GCA_021844725.1 Actinomycetes bacterium
AACACATAATGCTATTTATAAAGCGAATATCTGAGTAAATTCAAGACTAAATTCCAGATTTACAGGTCGCTATGACTTGCGTATCCTTGGTCAAGGTTGAAAGAGCTAAATTACACCAGCCACCTAGGAATTCCTGTATGACTTCCCGAATAATATTTCGCAGTAAATCGCCATCTTGGGCGAGTATCTCTTTTACTTGGAGAGAAATTGCTTTATTCTTATTGCTGGTGGTCATGGTGTGCCTACTTGGGGCTCTGGTTTTCTAATAATTTCTAGATAACTATGGCCACCGCCAACTGATTATTCAGCTAGTGGAATTTGCACAATATTCGGGACACAACCTCGGAGCCAGACTGGTCTGGTCCAGAGCCGGAGCATCAGGGAAGGCGTGGAAGCGGGAATCAAGAGACGGGCTGCATCACAGTTCGGGAGGTCATGTGAGAATGACGCGGACATCGGCGGCAGAGGTCCGAAAACCCAAGCTTGTTGGCAGAGGCAGCAGAAGCCTCCGACTTCAGGCGGAGGTAGTTCACGGTACTCAGGCTTATCCTCTAATCGGATACGTCTGTTTGATTTCGACTCTGCCGGTCAAAGAAATGAGCAAGTGGCCCTTACAATCGCCCATTTGCAAGCACCCACCCAACGGTTCTCATCAAGAACCGTTGTCGTAAGATTTTTCTAACATTACGGTAATCTTTATCAAGCCTTGGCCATCGATAATTAATTCGGAGACCAAGGAGGAACTGTGACCTCAAAATTTTCCATAATAAAAATTACCGCGGCACTCGGCGTGGGTGTTGGTTCGGCCGCTGCGGTCCACGCAGTTTCCACCGCGTCGTCTCAATCATTGCCAACAACTAGTCAAGTGACCACTTCAAAAACTACTGGCCAGAACCGCTCCTCTCAGACGATGAACCAGCAGCTAAAGCAACTCTCACAAGAGGAAACGTCGCTGCAATCCAAAATTAGTGCAGCTCAGGCTATAGCAGCCAGCAGTGCTGCCAGCCAAGCTTTATATGCCAGTTCTGTTCCAAGTCCCAGTACCACTACAACTTTTCCACCGGTAGGCCATGTCAAAACTAGATCGAATTCAGCAAAAAAAGAAGGTGAATCTTCTGATGATAAAACATCCAAAGCTGCTAAGAAACGCCGCTATTCAAACGACTCGTTCAGATCGACTTTGAAATCTAAATCAGATAACTAAAGATGCAGAATTGTGGCCAACACCTGAGCCACAAGGCCTATGGCGACTAAGAGGTGAGGTAACTAAATGCAAATCCGCCAGAGATTTTATCCATGCAGCACGAATACCCAGGCAGCAAATGCCAAAAACCAAGTGGCCTTTGCCTTTGCCAGCTTTGGATACATCACTGATGCGGAGATAGAACTGGTAGGCCAAAACATTCATGCCACAGGACGCAGACTGACACAGCTGGCAAACCTGTCTGGGCTGAACACAGCGGCCAGAGAAAGCTTCGGTTCCTGAAGGAGACATAGGTCTAAAAGAATCCTCCGGATTAATCCGCAGGGAGGATGTTGACAACAACTGCAATAAATTCGGGTGGCACAATTTCAACAAAGCTTCCCCCAAGTGCCGTGGTTATCCAGTCACCCATCCCGCCACTGGGTAACCACGGTGCTATCCCCCGTTACCTGCTATAACACGCTGCCACAGGGAGGAAACCAGTTCAGATACCCGTGGCACAGGATTGTTGTAAACAGCGGAATTAATCGGACCCGCCAGCAGCGACAAAAATTGACCCACCCAACAGACAATACTCTTGAGTGAAGTATCGAATTTTGTAAAGGAGTTTTACATGCTGAAGGGTAGGCCAATTATGAACATATTTGATTTGAAACAACAAGGTCATTTCTGCATTGAAATCTCCCTCGAAACTGGACCTCCAAGGGAGTATCGTCCATAAAAATCCAAGAGACGGTGAACTCTTTCTACAGATTGCCTTGGCTCTTTCCTATCATCTGGCCTCAATCACTTTTAAGGCTATACCGATTCAATAAAGTAGCTTCTTGCCGAAGCAGCCACTTCTTCAGGTGGCACATCGATCAATGGCTCATCCAACAGTCTCTCAAAATAGGTGACGTCACTTCGATAATATCTATCTGGATTAGAACGCACCAATATTCGAAATACCAGTTTGAAACCGTGCTCAGAAGCATTAGGTCCGCCTCCCACCATAGAGAAGTTGAAAGAGGAAAAATTTCCAGCTTTGTAATATCTGAGCACACGGCAGAGTCCATCAGCAAGCTCTCTGAGCGCATCTTCCTCTAGTTCAACAACATCACCATAGTCACCAAATACTCCCCATATTTCTTGAAATCCCCTAGGTGCAAATGGCGTGATCCAGCTTATGGAACCAGTTCGCCCAACAAAACGAGGCCCACCGAGTTCTTTGGCCACCAGATCGTCAAAGTACGAGCCTGAATTGATCCTATGATACCTTTCCGTCCCACTAGCCAATTCTCTCTGGATTTGCATCGGCTCAATATCATGCGATGATTGAAGATGGGGATGCAGAACTGACGATCCCGACGAGGGAAGATAGTTTGCGCTGATGCTCGACCAAACGAGATCAGGCCGTGAATTCCTCACCATTTGACCATGTTCAACCATGAGGTACATGGCATCAAAAATCAACTCTTCGTTAAAATCCTCAAGACCGAGAAAATGTCTGGAGGTGTCGTAGATACCAACTGAAGAGTATCCAGAATAAGCCATAATGTTAGGAACAATTGCCGCCCGATTTCTTCTCAATCGGCCAGCGGGGACCACATCAGATTCAAATGGATAGGTCACATTTTCGAAGGTACCATCACAAAATGGGCAGAATCCCCCTTGAGCAGCCAGCTCAGAAAGATCCGGAGGACTCTCAGGTTGCAATTTGACACCGGTGAGAAGTCTGGTGGATTTCTGCGTAAGCGGATCAATCCTCTGGACAAGTGGTACCTGGCTCCATCTTCCTCCATCAGTCAGGTTTGGCGCCTTGGCCTGTAGATCAATTTCCTTGAACTCAATCATCTTGCTTTCATCTCCTAAACCTAACTTCTAACCGAACAGCAGCAATGATCTTCAAATCTCGGACTTGCCGCCGACATATATACCGCCACAAACGGGAAATCAGAATTACAGACCTTCCTACCCACAGTTAACATTATTTCAGCCCAAGTGCGGACGTGCAGGCGGATATCGTTATATCGACAAATGCCGGATAGGAATTTAGCCCTAAGCTGCCAGATAATGATTGTGGGAGCCTTTCCGAAATTTAGACCGTGGGCCACCACCGGGT
>JAKBSX010000544.1 GCA_021844725.1 Actinomycetes bacterium
TTACAGTATTGGTAGCGAAAAGGATGGAGAAAAAAAGGTTCGAACAAACCACATCTTGAAATCAGCTCTAGTCGTATTAGACATGACTATCTGACGTTTTGCTTATGCGGCACTGACAGAAAACGAAAATCGTTTTTCGTCAAACTCTCCGGGAGATAGTACGTGGAGGAGAGAATTGATCCTTTCTCTTCCGCGTATAGCAGCATCAACACAAAGAGAAATATCGGATTTATCGCAATTTCTGTCGGGGCAGATCAGTTTAAGCAATCCAGAAGAAATTTTCTTAATCGCCTTTTCATCCCTTATCGTAGCCTGATCTCCTTCGAATTTTACTTTTTCCGCAATTATGTCAGCGTAGCTTTCAAGTGACATCTGGTGAAATATCTCGGAAAGATAGTCTGCTACTATTCCATAGCCAGAAGCAAGATGCGAGCTTGATTGCATTATCTTTCGCAACTCCCATCCAGGGATGAGAGAATGAACTCGGTCGAGAAGTGCTGAATCTTTCATGAATGATGGGAGCGCGGTCACGATGTTTGCTGGTCTGGACGAGCTTCTTTCAGACTCGATATTTCCCATGAACACAATTGAAGATTTCGCATGAGCCTTCTTCGGACCTCTCTCGAAGAATCCATCCACCATGTAGTCCTTCAACTTGCCTACCATCTCCTCACTGTTTGCGAGCACGAGCTTTCCTATTTCATCAAGAGCAACGCAGTCTCTTATTCCAATCTCACCAACTGTTTTGGTGGCGATGTTGTAAAATAGAACCGCGGGACTGACCTTGCCACCGGATATCAGCCTCGTTGAATAAGATATGTTCCTGTAAAGGTAAGTCTTGCCTGTGGCTTTTGGCCCAAGCTCAAGTAAATTACAATTCGATTCCACTAGTGGAACGAGCCTCATTAACATCAATAATCTCTGGTTTTCTGAGTAGACAGCTGGATTCAGTCCTATGCTCCGAATTAGTAACTCGATCCACTCGTTGCGTGTGAAACTCTTTCTCTTCGATGCGAACTCTCCAAGTGATACATTTGAAACTTCGAATGGAGTGAACTCTGTCATAAGTAGCGGTGTACTGGAGGGCATGATTCTTGACTGGTACATGGTCAGTATGTCATTCTGCGTTTGGTCCTCAGGGACGTACTTCACCTTTGCAATACCCCACATACCAGAACGGAGGAGACCTTCGTTATTCTCAAGTATTGTTGAAAGAATCTTTGCGTCTCGCACATTCAAGCATGGAATTATTAGGCGGTGTCTTCCCCCCTTAATGTCGGTCTCCACTTTGAACTCATCCATGAATGTATAACTGCCTTGCGTCATGATATCATGCAATATCTTGTCTTTGTCACGGAGCTCAGGAAAGTGCGCGTTCACAAAGTCCGAAAGTTTCTTCAAGTCATCTGAAGTCGGATTGTCCATCGGGCAGAATTTGGCTATGAGGTACTCGGAGATGAAACGTGGAAGCCTGCTGGTCTCGTGGGAATGAACGAGCTCCTTCTTTACAACGTAGGGAGCAAAAGCGTTTCGCACTTTGATGTCAAATGCCGAGGTCTGGCCTTGCAATCATTCACTCCCTTTACATGTTTTCAAGAAGCAGAAACCTGAACGACTTCAAGATTTGGGTTTGTTTTATTGTTATGACACATTAGTTTTCATTTCAACTATGAGTAAAATAATTGCAGCAGAAATTGCTGTGATTGCCGCGTAGAGATAGGAATCAAATTCACTGAACATGAATAGCGTTCCCATAACTATGTTGGATACGAACAGCCCCAGAGCTCTGCTCGAACTTAGCCATCCCATTCCTGTGGATAGTTTCTTTGATTTGACAAGGGTTGATGTCAACACAGGTTCAAACGTCTCGACAGATCCCGTAGCAAAGCCAAGTCCGGCGGCGCCGACATAGTATAATCCAAGCCCGTAATGAAGAGCGTAGGATGAGCCAATGAGCAAGGAAGAGAGCGCAGCAAGAAGGTATCCTAGAGTCCAAAGTGTTCTCAACGGTCTCTTACCTTGTGTAGTCCCTAGAAGGTACCCAGCAAGTGCTGAAACCCCTAGGTAAACGCCGAAAGTGAGTATGCCAAGAACGGAACTGTTCTGGGTTTCGGCGACAGTCACGATGGGGAATCCGAGCGCGTAGTAGCTAAAGCCAAACAATGTTACAGATAGGAGAAGCGACCTAAACACAAAATCGTTGATATTCCTCGACCTAGGTACAGACTGTTCACCATCTTTCTTCTCAAGCTCAGCATGTTGGATTGCGAAGTCTTTGTGGGGTATTGTATGAGCGAAAGCAAGAGTGAAACTCGAAACGAGAAGAGGAATGATCGTTACTAGAACGATGTAGCGAAGTGGGACGTTGAGTAGAACGAGTATCACGGAATAGAGCACGGCAATCATTCCTCCGCCGACATCAAGCGCATGAAGAAAGCCAAATACCTTGGAGCGGTGCGCAGGGTTTGAAACTTCAACGAGCCAGGCCCTCCTTGCCGGAGTACGGAAATATCTAGCCCACCACCCAAACACGAATAGTGTTCCAAGAACGAATACGTTGGGTGAAAGAATACTTATTGACATCAAAGGAATCAATAGGTTTCCCAGTATTGCGATCTTCTTTTTGCTGTACCTGTCTCCCAGCCTGCCGCCAAACATAGAAAATGCCGAGCCGACGCCATAACTAAATGCAAGAAGTAGCCCGTAAACATAGGCTGGCTCCTTCAAGTCAATCACCACTATTAACGGAAATACAGCACTAACTGCTTGGTAGCCCATGTCGGCAAAGAAAGCTGAAAGAGAAATTAGTAGAACATCCCGCGTAAGCCATGCGCTTTCAGTCCGCGGAACTCCGCTTGACTTCATCTTGGACATTCAGCGCAGAGCGCGAGATGTATTTTCAACATATCGGCGACAAAATCTAAAACAATCAAAGCGACAATTTGCGAACAAACTCTAGTTGGTTTATTCATCCACTCGCAAATTCTGCTACTATCTTGTCCCAACTCCTTGAGACAAGTCGCCCATCTTTTGTTCTACGCATGCTGTTTTTTTCCTTCGTCTCTTGTGATGCTAATGCGACCTTTGAATCAAACAACGCGTTGGGTTCTTTAGCAAATCTCCCAATTATATTCCGAATTGCATTGACATCTGACTTGTTTTTCCACTTCATTGCACCAATCTTGTATTTTACGTCAATGGCAGTAAGTACTCTTGAGATAACGACGCTTGATATGAAGGAAAAACCAAGGATCATCTCATACTCCTCTTTCTTTGCTTTTGGAGATAGATTGTTCCATCGCAT
>JAKBSX010000545.1 GCA_021844725.1 Actinomycetes bacterium
AGGCCAATACTATAAATACCCGCGGGAATGCTGTCATTAACACCAGTATCGATGGCGCAATTGCCAGCACGGTGAGAACCACGATAATCAATACAGAGGTTGATGGCGATTTCAAACCGTTTACGTTGATATTCAGGCTCGACGATGCAAGTATTAATACGCTTAGCATTATCCATCACCATGGATGGCACTATGGGTAAAGTACATGAGATTACTCCAGTAGGAAGCTGCGGATTACTATCTCCGAACAGTCATTTCCCTTAGATTTTCTATAAAGGCATCCCATGCCTTGGGCCTGTAAGGTCCATACCCATCAACCTTCCCTGGTGATGGTTCTTGAATTCCTGTATCTTCTACTTCGTTAGTGAGACTTTCTTTAATTTCTTCATATTCAGCCAACAGTGTCATTTGATTTTGAGTTTGACCCACAATTAGCACCTTGCGGTCGATCCTCATTGTTATTACCGATGCATGTTGACCAAGTGCTTTTCGTGACAAAATTTGAATCTCGCTGCCACTAGTATGCAGATTCCTCTTGCTACCCGCAATTCGTTTTCTTTGCCCCAAGCGCGCTAAGAGATAAAATAGCCCTATCATCAGAGTCAAAGTGCCTAAAGTTCTGAGCACTGCGAATAGCGATAGTCCCATTTACAAATCCTGTTCAGAAACTATTTCTGTGATTCTGATACCATATTCATCGCCAACTTCCACTACTTCTCCCTTGGCGAGAACTACTTCTCTGTTGAGAACGATTTCAATTGGTGCCCCAATTGTTTGATCCAGTTCCACTATGGAGCCAGGCCGTAACTCAGAAATGTCTTTGAAAGTCATCTTTGTTTTGCCTATCCAGGCGGATACCTCAACTGACACATGCTGGAATTGCTTTCCTCGCAGATCAATCCCATTTCCATGATTGGAATTGTCAGTTCCAGAACCTTGAAAGCCATCCTGATCAAGTATAATTTTCTCAACCGTGCTCATTCGTAAACTCCTTGTTTGATTTCACAGGCTTTATGCATACCAGATTTGCAAATCTCTCCGAGTGCTACCAAGATCCCATCTGCCCTAACCTCAAGTGGCCGGTCTTTGGGATGCCCAATGGTCAATACATCACCGACTTTCAACTCCAACAGTTCTATCGGCCTTGCCTTGACGCTAGGAAATTGGAGGACCACGTCCATTGGTACTTTCCCCAACCTTGTCCATAAAATTCTCGCCACTGTCTCACCGTTTAAATCCATCCCTGGATCTTTTTTTTCATGGAGACTGTCAATGATCGCCAACACCATCTCGAACGGCAAACACATTAGAGCCTTTTCCCTAGGACGTTTCGCAACAGAAAACTCCATTTTTACCGCCATGAACATGTCGGCATTATTCGATAGGTTTACAAACAAAATGTTGTCTTCTTGAGATTCCAAGACTGGAGATGTTTTCTTGAATTTTGCTATTGCCTCACCGAACTCCCCTATCATGTCTTCTATTAGTGGAGCGACAAAGGCCTGGTCAATTTCACTCGGCACTCTTCCAGAAAAATCCTCATCTCCCGATCCAGCCAATCTCAAATCAACAAGGGTGAGAACTTGTTTGGTTGGGATGACGATGATCCCCCGTCCCGGGATTGGATGCATGCTGAATGTGAAGAAATACATTCCTTCCTGAAGTTCTTGAGCCAAGTCGCCCCAGGTGGTTTGTTCCAATGAACTGATTTCGAAAATACACTGTTGGTGAAGTAAAGCAGTGAACTTTTGACTTGTAGTTCGGGCAAAAGTCTCACACAATCCCTCAATCGCCTGAAGGGTTACGCGCTCCACCACCTCCCCTCTTCGAAAATCATGGACTCTTATTTCTCTGTCAGTAACTGTCATACCCACCTTCTGTCTTTCATGGAGTGAACTTCGTTGATGGACTTATCACAATATTTACGCGTCGATTTTTTGACTGCCCAGCAGGAGTTGCATTACTAGCCAGGGGGTGATACTGGCCATAACCTATTAGAACGACTCGCGACGGGACTATTCCGTCAGTTTTCGTCATGCGGACTACCACTGCGGTTGCTCTAGCTGCTGAAAGTGCCCAGTTGTTGGGATAGGGTCCCGCAATTATTGGCGCATTGTCTGTGTATCCGTTTACTTCTAGAGCATTTGGGTAGTGACTCAAGACTGACGCTGAGGTGTCCACTACTTCTTTACCAACTACCGACAAATTAGCTGAATCGGTACCGAAGAATGTGGAATCCGCCACTAACCCTTCTGTAAGTCCAGCTACGTTAAGTGAAAATGTAACGTCTTTGAGAAGATTTTGCTGTTGCAGTTTTGCCGTCAGCTTGGCTTCAATCTGTTTGAGTAGGTTCTGTTGCTGCAAAGTCTTTGAAGTACTAACTTTTTTAGGTACCGTGGTTGTAGTTTGCCCGTGTGGAATTCTTGTTTTCATTGCTTGAGTCACCGATTGTTTGAATTCACGATATTTCGACTGATTGATGCTGGAGATCGCATAGAGGACTATGAAAAGTACCAGCAGCAGGGTAATCATGTCTGCGTATGTTAATAACCACCTCTCACCGCTAACTTCCTCGTGAGCCAGATGAGCTGGGGAACTGAGCTTCCTCTTTTTCCTGTCTTTATATACCCCTTGAATAGCGTTCAGGGATGGCATTTACGCGGCCTCTCCAGAAGCCTCATTCTTTTCCTGTTTTTTGTCGGCGTCTACACGCTCCCGGGGTGCAAGAAATGCATACAACCTGTCTTTTAGTTCTGTGGTGGAGGTATTCAGCTGCATTGCGAGAAGTCCCTCTATAACCATCTGGCGGAAGGCTACTTCATCGCTAGATTGTCTTTTCAACTTGTTTGAAATCGGCAGCCAAACAGCGTTGGCGAGCAGCACCCCCCACAACGTGGCAGTGAATGCTGATGCAATGGCAGGCCCCAATTTACCAGGAGAACTCAGTTGTCCAAGAACGCCGATTAAACCAACCACTGTACCTAAAATTCCAAAAGTAGGTGAAAATCCAGCCATGTCAGAAAAGAATTTTGCACCAACCGTGTGTCGTTCTTTCAGTCCCTCTATTTCAGAATTAAGAAGTTCCTCCACTCGATGGGGCTCAGACGTCGAGATAATTAGCTGGATTCCCTTTTTCAGAAACATGTCGTCTGTTTCAAACTCTTCAAGAATCAAGGGATTGGTTCTTGCTTGTTTGGCTATTGAGACAATTTGGTCTATCGTTCCTTTTATCTTTGGCCCTTTATTTGGTTTCATTACCACAAGTAACACCTTGGGAATACGCTTGACCCGTTTTAGGTCAA
>JAKBSX010000546.1 GCA_021844725.1 Actinomycetes bacterium
CAGCTACAAGCTGGACCCTAGATCTCAACAACCCCATAAAGAGTCAACTGAAATCACTACCGACTACCGAGAAGCCAATTTCGGTAGTTTTGATGGCGACCCCCTGAATGGTTACGTTCGTACAAACTACATTCATTGAGCACCCCCAGCTTCAAGGTCGAGTAGCAAGATAATTTTCTCTCTATGGAATTTATGTAGCTTCTGCATCAATGTCGTACCGATCAACTCTCCACAGGAAGCACTCTGGCTCTAATCATTGCACATTGATAACTAAGACAAGACGGTTATCTCATGACCATTGGATGAACTTCTAGGTGGCTAAGCATGCTCACCAGCATGAAGAATTACCCCACACTGGCTGGCTGGCAGGCAGGCACGAAGAGAAAGCAAACTCGACCATGCCGTCTCTTACGAGCGGAGCTCAATTTCGACAAAGTCAGCCAACCGAACATCAGTGTTCAGCAGAAACGCTCATTGATTATTAGATTCTCAATATACCAAGTTAGCTACTAACTTATGATTCTTTCACTTTCCGTCTAGCAATTGACGTAAGAACAATTATCGCAATCCCGGCCAGGAACGCAGCAAGTGAAAAGAGGTCACCGGATAGCGAGGAAAATGCCGGTGTGAAATTTCCTTGGTAACTACCCCTCCCTAAATACCAGGCCATAGTCCCTGATGCAGTCTCTAGCGGCGAGATATTGCCTATCTTCCAACCAGAATCATACGGCAGAGCTATGTTGACCCACCCCGGTGAATTGGAGCTGACCTCGAAATGCGTAGACGAGGCCTGCTTTATGGTTGCTTCAGGTATCGTGCCAACCGATCCATCACTTGCGGCAACCTTCTGCCCAGATTCCATCGGATAAACGTGCCCAAGAACAACGATCTGATTATCTAATTTATACAGTCGTGCAAGAGAAATCAATTCACTCAGGTTATCCACCGAGGTGACGGAGGGTGACTTATACGCCATCCCCTTGAAGTCCCTATTCAAAAACAGCTCAACGGAGCCGGAGCTATAGACGAGCCTCATATCATGCTGGTGAGTTAGCCAACTGTAATTCTTCCAGTCCACGGTTTTGAAGAGTGCTACGTATTGAACTCCAAGTGGCTCCAGCAAAGCTCCAAAGTCAGTCATCTCCCCACCCTTGGGCAGTATATAGTCCAGATAAGCCTGCCTCTCTGAAGTCGACGTGGTGAAGATGTTAGGCAGTTCGACATTGCCGCCGACGATATCATTGCCGCCAAAAAACTGGCTAGCGGGATTCGCAATTACGCGATGTCCCGTGAAAGGGAAAGCGAGGTACATGTGCCAAGGAAGTGCCAACAGGGCTCCTTGCCTGTCATTTATCATTGAGCGCACCGAGTACCAAGACTTTGGATAGTGACTGGTCTGTACTTGACCGGAAAGTCCCCAGAACATCAACGGCTGATAGATGATCGGTAATGCCAGGATGACGATGAAGAGTAGTTTCTGCGCCCTGCCGTCTCTAATAGCTTGCTTCAGCCCTCCGATACCCATCCCAAAGCCAAGCGCCAAAACCATGGCCCATAACATCAAAAACTTCTGGGGTTCCCGCATGACGGCGAAGAAGGGCAGGTGAATATAGGCAAAACGAAATACGGAACCGGTAGGCCCTTGATCTCCCATCGCCAAAAAAATGCCAAGTATCCCACAAAGCAGGATGAAAAGGAGATTCCGGCTTGTCCAAGTGCTAGTCGAAAACGAGGATCGTCTTTTGATGGCTCCATAGAATCCGCTACCAGCTACGACGAGAATTCCAAGTAGTACGAGTGGCCAGCCAGTTATTAGGTTCTTAGCAAGTGCTGGCCCAAGGCGCCAGAACCCATATAAGCCGACGACGTTCGCTAAAAGTCCAAGATGGGGGTCGGATAACGTCCTATAAGCGATCAGATTGTTGATCCCTATCCGCTGATCGATTCCTCCCGCTCTCGCGTCAATGACTATGTATATGTTGGTCAGCACCACAAAACCTACGGCTACCAGCAGGCTCTTGGTGACCCTCCAAGTAGTCAAATTTAAGACCAAGAAAAGCCCCAATGGTATCCCAAAGATCCAAAGAAAGTGTGGGCTGCAGCCGATCAGAACCGTCCACCAGATTCCCAGGCTAAGTCCGCTAAATCGCCTATCTGAGGATGCGATCGTCAAAAGTGACGAGAACGCAAATGGAAGTAACGCGTAGCCGAGGAGCAGGCCCACATGGCCGACGAAGATCCGGTCGTAGACGAACGGGTTCACACAGTAAAGCAGTGCCCCGGCTAGCTTTCCCAATTTCTCGCCGGGTATGAGCCGTCCGATGGCAACCGATGCAATCGGAAAGAAGATGATCGCCGGGACCACGGATCCAAATGAACCGAATACCTTCAAAATCAGACTCGCAAAGAATCCAAACGGATAACCCGATACGAGCCCACCATGCAGGCCTAGCAGCTGGCTTGGAAAAAGCGCTCCGGATTGCGCGGTAGAGAAGTCCAAAAGGAGGAGTCTGCCCCCATTCAACCACGGAGCACAAACTGCCACCGAAAGAAGTATCCCTAATGAGAAATTGGGGTATTTCAAAACCAAAGCCCAGAGGCGATTAAAAAGTCTAAGAATGATCGGCCTCAGAGGCTCTCTCTCCTGCCCACCTGAGTTTGGCAGGTCTCTGACTTCTGGGGGTGAAACACTAGCCACGGATCAACTGCCAAAGATACCCACTAGTCCAGCTATTCATTTCCGATTCGTTTCATGGATCAAAATCGGCATCAACTCCATCAAGTAGGAACTCTCCCCGTGACTCGATCGAAGAAAAGTAAACTCTCCACAACTGATACTTTCCACTTCAACTATCGTGCCAGATAACAAAACAGCTCCCATGGTAGTTTTGAAGAGTTCATACGGCAAGCAAACTTCATTCCTCATGGAAGCCCGATTGCCTAAGTGACAGAATGATCGGTGAGACTATCGAGGTCACTAGTACCGCACCGACACCCCCGAGATATGTCGCCTGAGTTACAATACCCGCCCCTATTCCTGCAAGCAAAACCACCAGTGTGACTTCACCTCTAGGTAAAAGCGAGGCGGCAAATATGATCCAGTCACTAGCCGTCCGTCGTCCGACAAAGACAACAATAAGGCGAGACACAACCACGCCAACAATCACTGCGAAAAAACTAAGTAGAGCGTCTGTTCCCGGATGGGTCACCCTTGCGGAATCTCCGGCTAAAAAGAAGAAGAGGGGTGAGAGGTACTCCGTACCCTTCCAGAGTCCCTTTACGGCCGACCAGTCGGAGGAT
>JAKBSX010000547.1 GCA_021844725.1 Actinomycetes bacterium
TAATTTGCCGATAGCCGAGATTCAACACTGCACCTCTTCAGCAAGTGTTAAAGATGACATTGTTATGAAGCTTGCAAATGGCAATACTCGAAATTACAGCTGTGCCTTTCACTTCATTTCACTTGGGGGGAGGGGAGAGATTTCCTTTAGAACTGATGAAGGAGCTGGGGAAATACGAAGACGTCATAGGATGCTTCTCTTTAATGAAGGGGGAAATAGTTGATGTTCGAGACAAGTTCATCATGCCAGCAAGATTCATTTCACTCCCTCCATTCGTCTCTATTCACAATCCACTCCCTACAACTCATTCGATAAAAGCGATGAGACGATTTCTGAGGGCAATGCGTGGTGAGGTTGAGTTCATTCATGTTCATAATTTAAGAACAGCAATGTCGACCGCTTGGCTTCTTCTGTCGGGATTGATGCGATCGGAGTTGCAGTGCAAGATCATATTGACAGACCATCTTGCTAGGTTTTTCCCATTTCCGAAAATGACATCTCACTTTGTTGACTATTATGCTGCTGTTTCCAAGATTAGCGAACAGCATCTCCAGACTTACGCTAGAAGACCCTCCATAATACTTCCCCCTGCTGTGAGTGGAGATTTCATAGCTCAAGCCAAACCAGTGCCTTTTGAGCACAGAAATATAGATTTCTTATTCCTTGGAAGAGTGCTTCCTCAGAAAAGACCGGATATGATTGTCAAGCTAACTGAAGAGATGATTAAGAGAGGGTACAAAGACACTAGATCTGTCATTGCAGGAGGATTGGCCGATAAGGAATATTTGCACAGAATAACCGATACAATAAAAAGTAAGAATCTTGAATCAAACATAACAATAATGGGGAATCCCACCGATAGTGAAGTGATTTCACTTTATACTTCTTCAAAAATTAACGTGCTGTTTAGCGCACAATCGGATTTTTATGGCAAGAAGAGGCGCTATCCTGAACTCGCACCTTCTACAATCATAGAAGCCGCATCCTGTGGGACTCCTTCCATAGTATCCGACTTTCCTGGCGCTGATGAACAAGTTATTGATGGGAAAACAGGATTTGTCATAGCTGGGGCCAATGTTGAATCGGCGATTTCAAAGGCAGAGAAAATCATGGACGACAAGCAGAATTGGAACACAATGTCTTTCGCTTCGAGAGAATTTGTGCTCTCTGAGCGAACATTTCCAATAGTGACCAAAAGATTTGTGGATTTTCTCAATCGCATTAGGAGTGATGAGTTGTGAGATTTGCTATAGTCGTACCGGTTGTTTATGGGCTTCTTGGTGTTAGAGAAACGCTCCTACTCGCTAAATCACTATCTGAAGAAGACGGCATTAATGTCGATATATATATTCACACCCTGAAAGAAGAAGTCTACGATGAACTTAGAAGTAAGGCGGGAAAAGCGCGAGTCCATTGCCTGAATCGAAAAAACGATCTCAAAGGCTCCAATTTCAGGCACATATATCACCAGTTGACTCGCAAATTGGACAAAGAATTATCCAGATTCATTGAAAGTCAGCATGAGCTCAACAAATACGAAGCCATAGTTGTGTGTGGAAATGAAGGGCACTGGATTCCTGAGTACGTCAGGAAGTGGAAGAGTGGAGAACACCCTATTGTCGGGGTTTACGTTCAGGAGATCATCGATCATATTTTTCTTCTCAAGCGTGAACGAGATTACACTATTATGAGGACTGTTCTTTTCCCGTTGCTTCCATTGCTACATTTCATAGAGGACAAGAGACTGTCCCAGTTTGATGTCGTAGTGGCAGTTTCAGACTGGACTTCACATATCTTGCAGTATTTGTACGGACATCACCCTGACATGATATTGTCCATCATTGACGTAAAGTTATTTGCCAAACCCAAGGGAAGTATAAGGAAAAATTATATCGCACTTCCGACAGCAAGTCTAGATAAAGAAGGAATAGACACTGCGATCGGATTGTTTAATGAAGGCATCAACTTGATTAGTTATGGTTCTCGTGAGATAAAACCGATACCCCATATGGGATTCCTTGATGATACTGCGATGATAAGATTTCTGGCTGAGGCTAAGGCAACTCTTTTCTTATTCGATTATGAGGGCCTTGGGTTGATACCACTTGAATCGCTTTCTGTTGGTACACCCGTTATTACTTACGACAAACAAGGGCCATTTGCCACACTGATCCACGCACCTGAAGAATGTGTCTCATTCGGTCATACATACGAATCCCTGAAAACACATTGTGTCTTGGCGCTATCTAGAGAAATCACTCATTTTCAGACTTGTGTGGACTTTATGACCAAGTTTTCACCTGAAGGACAGGTTAAACAGCTAATTGGAATATTCAAGAGTAGGAGACAGAAGTGAGATGAAAATAAGAACAATTATGACTTATGTCTCTGCCCACAAAGTTCCATTGATCGTCTTGTTTGTTTATGTTGTTATTGATTTATTGATTTTCAGAATGGATTTTGGGCAGGCTGGGTTTCCTCTAGGGGACAACTCCCTCGACTTCTATTCTTACCTTTATTTCATCAAGAGATTCGGTTTATCCATGTGGTATCCTCTGACCGACTGGGGGCAGCCATTTCCCGGATTCACAGGTCCAACAGTTCTCATGCCTTTATCATATCTAAATCTGACTATCTCCATTAGGCTGATTGAGTTTGTCTCAATGCTGTTGTCAGGTTTCTTAAGCTTCATGGTGCTGAAGAGACTGAGCTCCAATACAATAGGTGCTTTTGCAGGCAGTTTTTATTACATGATAGCAATGGAGACGTCCCAATTTTTCGACGGTCATGTCCCTGCCATGATATCGCTTGCTCTGTTCCCTTTTTTCTTCTACTTGGTCCGCGCTACTGCTTCTGCCCCCACAATAAGTAACGCGTCATTGACTGGTGCTATGCTGTACCTTCTTTCATCAATAGGCGACATTGGTATACTTTACATGATTCTGTTATTCACAATTCCTGCTGCCGTCATCCTCTTTATAGTAAGATATACAAGACAGACTTACAATATTGAAGAGTTCTGTAACATAGGTTTTGGACTTGCCATCTTCATTTTACTCATGCTTACGTGGCTGATACCTTATGCTCTTGGTGCCAGACCGGAATATACAACAAATATCACCACCACCGTATTGGATTTTAACCTGACATCGGGTACGAATATCGTTCTTGCCCTGACCGGATTCATTGGCGACAATTCCTACATCCACTACGGATATGGACAGCTGACATACTCACTCGTCCCTTCTAATGCCTACTGGATCTATCTGATATTGCCAATATCATTTGCCATATACGTAT
>JAKBSX010000548.1 GCA_021844725.1 Actinomycetes bacterium
TGATCGCGTAGCCGAATTCAATGCAAAGACCACATTGATCTCCGACAAGAAAATGCGCCTGCAGGAAGTCGACACCAATCGCATCTCTAATGAGAATGAGATAGCCAAGAGGAAAGATGACTGGCTAAGACAGTTTTCTAATGTTCCCGGAATCCTTCAGATGACGAGATCGTTTCGATAGAAGAAGCTAAATCAAAAGCATTGAGCACTTGATCTGCATCTGCCTGGATATCGTCTTGCAATTGCTGTCTATCTAGAAGAAGAGCCTTGTGCAGGAGCGAAACGCCTTGAAGCCTGATACGTATCAGTAGGAGACGATTGATCGAACTCGTTTCCACAGTATCAATAGCTCTTCGCACTTTTTCTTCAATACTCCCAAACATTTCATCGAGCGTTGAACAGTCTTCAACGCTAATACCCATATCAAACCATCGCGCGCGGTCGAGGATAAGGCGTTCAACTTCCACGTGATCATTGTCGACTGTTATAAGAAGCGCACCCTTCGGGCCGCACTCATGAACTCCTCGTCCTTGGAGGTTTCCTGAAAAGAAGACGTGTGGGTTTGTATGCAACTCTTCATAGCCGTGTATATGGCCAAGATCCCAATATTGATACCCCTTGCTCACCAAATCATTGAGCGAGCATGGGGCGTAGGTGTCATGGCCACCCGCTCTACCATCGCACGAAGTGTGCAAAATACCAATGTTGAAGAAGCCTGCAATCGCCTTAGGGTAGGAGATGGCATAGTTTTCCGGGACTGCTCTCGCGGGGAAACTGCGTCCATGAATCGCTACCTTCAGGCCGACTAAAGTTTCGGTGGTCGCGTGTTCCGAAGGAAACTCAAACACGCCGGCGGGTAACCTTACGCTTTGCGTGACAACCGAGCGCGCGTCATGGTTCCCACGGATCATGTAGACCAGAATGCTGGCCCGCACAAGCTTCGAGATCTGGCGGTTGAAGAACAATCCGATCGACGTGTCCTTCCATTCACCGTCGTACACGTCGCCCGCAATGATGAAAAAATCGACCTTTCGCAAAACTGCTTGGTCGACTAAATCCGTGAAGGCGTCTCTGCTGGCTGCTGACAGTGATGCTGCAAGCTCTGGATCTCGAGATCTAATGCCGAGCAAGGGGCTGCCCAGGTGGAGGTCCGCCACGTGAATAAAGCTGAAGGCCATGGGTAATCATAGGTCAAGTCGGAGCATGCGGCCAGCAGAATTGTGAGTTGCCACTCTCGCAGTGCATCTAAAACTGACTAGGTTCCAAGGGAGGAGCTTTGATCCCGGCCCAGACGACCGCGTAATGATCGAGATAAAGCCTATTGGGGGAATTGTTATCGGTTGCAATACGCCAAAGAATTTTTTTCACTAGAGATCTGAATAGTGGGTGGTCAAATGGGAAGCTACCTGCCGTCCAATCCGCACGTTGTGCTCCACCTCTTTCTCCCATTCCATGTCCGAGAGTCCATCATTGTACTAGCTAGCTGGAGCGGCCACCGCTATCCAAGAACTTATGGCGATTGCTGAGATTGATCGAGGCGCATGCCTTTCGACAGCGCATTCCGCAATTTTTATCCGCAAAGAACAGACACCTTTATTTTTCCGCTGGGAGTAGCAGTTCGGCGATTGACTGAAGTGATTGCTAGTATGGTCGCGCAGCGCTATGTCGATACTTCTCTTTGTCTCGGATATCCTGTCTCTATGCGCAAAATCGCAATTGCTCGCCTATAATCTGGTGCAGCAAGAATTTGAAGGAGAATCGGAGGTCGTCGCTTTGCGATCCTCCAATGCCCCAGTATGGAAGTCATAGACAACGTCAGTCGCTTCCTCGGGGATGACCTCAAGCGGTCGATCCTCCCGAACGCGAGACTTGCCGTTGCTGCGTCGAGCTTCTCGATCTACGCCTTCGAGGCGCTCAAGAGTGAGCTCGAATCCGTTGAGTCGCTCCAGTTCATCTTTACCACACCCACCTTTATTACTAGTGAAGTCACGGACAAGGCACGCCGAGAGGTGCGGGAGTTTCATATTCCTCTACCTTCAAAAGAGAAGGGATTCTTCGGGACCGACTTCGAGCTTCGTCTGAAGAACAAGCTCACCCAGCGTGCCATCGCTAAAGAGTGTGCGGACTGGATTCGACGGAAGGCTCAATTCCGGTCCAATCGGAGCGGCGCGCCCATGCAGCAATTCGCGTGCGTGAAGTCCACCGAAGAAACGGTATATATGCCCTTGCACGGATTCACCGCCGTTGATCTTGGGTATCAACAAGGGAACGCGGTCTCCAACTTCATCAGCCGCATGGATGAGCCGATCGCAACCCGAAGCTTCATTGAACTCTTTGATCAGATTTGGAAGGACGTAGACAAGGTGGCAGATGTCACCGATCTCATCTGTGACCACATAGCATCGGTCTATCAGGAGAACTCCCCACAGCGTATTTACTTCCTCATGCTTTACAGCATCTTCAGCGAATTTCTGGAGGACATCAGTGCAGACGTGCTGCCAAACGAGCGAACTGGCTACCAGGACAGCGTCATCTGGCAAAAGCTCTATCACTTCCAGAAGGACGCTGCGACTGGCATTATCAACAAACTGGAGACATACAACGGGTGCATTTTGGCGGACAGTGTAGGGCTTGGCAAGACATTCACAGCATTGGCCGTCATCAAATACTACGAATTGCGTAACCGATCGGTGTTGGTTTTGTGTCCCAAGAAGCTCGCTGATAACTGGGTCACCTACACAAAGAATCTGAAGAATAATCCGCTGTTGGCAGACCGTTTCAGCTTCGATGTCCTCTGCCACACGGATCTGCTCAGGGAACGCGGAGAATCGCTGGGTATCCCTCTGAACCGAGTCAACTGGAGCAACTATGATCTGGTCGTAATCGACGAGTCTCATAACTTCCGAAATGACGATGCATTTAAGGATCGCGAGACCCGCTACCAATGGCTGATGAATAAGGTCATCAAGCGGGGGGTCAAGACCAAGGTGTTGATGCTCTCGGCCACTCCGGTAAACAATCGCTTCAATGATCTTAAAAATCAGCTCGCTCTCGCGTATGAAGGTGATCCTGATGTCTTGAGTTCAAAGCTAAAGGTAGGCCGGAACATTGACCAGATATTTCGCCGGGCGCAGGCTGCGTTCAATGTGTGGGCCAAGCTTCCAGCGGAAGAGCGCACGCCCCAGGCGATTCTTGCTTCTCTTGACTTTGACTTCTTCGAGTTACTCGATTCGGTCACTATCGCTCGCTCGCGCCGCCACATCACGACCTTCTATGACATCAAGGAGATTGGTGCATTTC
>JAKBSX010000549.1 GCA_021844725.1 Actinomycetes bacterium
TTTCGGAAGTATCTTTTGCTGTGAAACCAGCTTTTCAAGAAGCTGCGAATGGTGGACAACCTGATAATTCCCGCCCAACGAAGGGTACTCATTGGCCAGTGAATTAAAACAGTGGGGACAGGAGGCAACTATTTTTTTCACTCCTGCCTCATTTAGAGTTTCAATATTTGACGTCGCCTGCATCTGATACAGATATTCATTGCCCAGCCGTCTAGCAGGGTCGCCAGTACAAGACTCCCTTGGACCCAAAATGCCAAAGTTAACCCCGGCCTGATTCAAAAGCCTGGCAATAGACTGGGTTACTTTCATTGCCCGCTCGTCAAGTGCGCCAGCGCATCCGACCCAAAATAGATATTCCATATCATTTGGAATTTCTCCGGTTACCACGGGAATTTCGAAATCTACTCCTTTGGTCCAATCCAAGCGCTTCGATTGACCCAGTCCCCACGGGTCACCCTGATTTTCAACATTTCGAAGCATGAGATTAGCCTCGGTTGGAAATTCCGACTCCATAAGTACTTGATATCTGCGCATATCCACGATTGCATCGACATGTTCGATATCAACTGGACAGGCTTCGACACAAGCTCCACAAGTGGTACAGGCCCAAAGAATTTCTGGACTAATAACATTGCCAATCAGATTCACCTCGGTTGATCCCGTGGAACCTGAGCCGATCAGTGCCGATGCCGATTTAAATAGGTGCTCTCGCAGATCCATAATGAGAAGCTTTGGTGATAACGGCTTGTTCGTATTCCAAGCTGGACACTGCTCCTGACAACGACCACATTCAGTACAGGTAGCCAGATCAAGATTCTGTTTCCAAGTTAGGTGCTCAATCTTTCCAACTCCAAAAACATCGTCTTCACTAAGAAGCTCAGGGTCCATATTGGGAGTCACCCCAAGAGCCCCTAATGCCTTGGGCCGACGCGAAAAAGCTACATTGAGCGACGAGGTAAAAATGTGTAAATGCTTGGAATAGGTGACAAATACCAAAAAGGCCATGATCACCGCGATATTGAGTTCCAGGAAAACAAACTCCAAAGTCTTATTTGCGCCTACTCCAAAAGTACTAAACCAGGAGCCCACCAAGTGAGAAGCAAAAGCTGCATCGCCATAAGGGAAGTGGCCAAGATTTACCTGTGCCCCCCGGTAACCAAGCAGCGTGATCAGCACCAGTGCAATGCCTAGCAATGTAAGCCAGGCTGCGCCCGTATGGGAACCATAGAATCTGGACTCCCTTTCTTTGCGCGCTGGCGCATTCTTCAACCGAATGATTGAAAAAACAACTAACGAACAAAGAATTAATACGGTAAAGAAATCCTCCAGGAAACCCAGCCAGGAATCATGTCCTATGAGCGGTATTGCAAAGCTGGAATTGAAAAGCGCACCAAATGCCTCAATAATGGTGGCAAGCAGAATTATAAATCCCCAGAAGGTAAACGCATGAGCTATCCCTGGAACTGTTTTTCTCAGCAACTTGCGCTGACCAATTACTTCAGATATCTCAGCCCATAAGCGCTCTCCTGCTCCAGAAGTGCGCCCCGGGGCGGGTTTTCCCGATTTTATCAACTGGTAGAGGAATAATAACCGTCTACCTGCAATTACGACTGCAATCACAAAGATGACTGCACCTATAACAAGCCTCACTTAATTCCTCCCAGGCAAATAGACAATGCTTACCTCCAGCCGAATAGTCCCTAAACAAGCTCGAAAACCACAGATCCCGCTATGGCAAAGACTAGTTGAGGAACCGCTAGCTATTAGCGAATTTGATATACATTTGGGAAAAGTTGTACCAAGATTTACTTTTTGCGGAAATTTTCGAAATATCTCGAAGGTGTCGGTCCTCGTTGACCCTGGTATTTAGAACCGACTGCTCCCGAGCCATACGGTAAATCCGCATCGGTTGTCATCTTGAGAAATGAAATCTGACCAATTTTCATACCGGGATATACGGTAATGGGAAGATTTGCAACATTAGACAGCTCAAGAGTTATATTTCCATCGAATCCAGCATCGACAAAACCTGCCGTTGAATGTATAAGTAAACCCAGGCGACCCAGCGAAGACTTTCCCTCCAACCGTCCGACCAGATCATCAGGAATTCCGATCCGTTCACGTGTGGAACCGAGGACAAACTCGCCTGGATGCAGGATAAAACACTCACCATCTGCAATTTCAATAAGTTCAGTGAGCTCAGACTGGTCTTCTTTTACGTCTATTACCCGTTCAGTATGGTTTCTAAAAACCCTGAAATACTTATCAACGTGGAGATCGACCGAAGATGGCTGGATACAACCCTCTTCGAGGGGCTCGATTATTATTCGGCCTTTTTCTAGTTCCTCTTTTATGGTTCGATCCGATAAGATCATGGGTAAATACGATAGTGTGTATAAAAGTAAATTCATCTCTGCGGGCGTAGTTCAGAGGCAGAACATCAGCTTCCCAAGCTGAGAACGCGAGTTCGATTCTCGTCGCCCGCTCTAGGTATATTAACTGTTAAACGGCTGTTTCTAACGCCTGATTAATTGCGTGTAAGTCGAAATCAAAGGTTGGTGCCGAATATTGTGCAAATTCCACTAGCTGATTAACAGTTGGACGTGGCCATGGTTATCTAGAAATTATTAGAAAACCAGAGCCCTTAGGAGGCACACCATGACCACCAGCAATAAGAATAAAACAATTTCTCTTGATGACTGGCATCCCCACTAAGTGTACAGAACTTAAATAAAATATCGTGCTTATCAGGATCCGCAAGCTTGCCTACCCGAGGAACGGATTCGGAGCTAATCTGGAAAAGAACATGTGAGACGAATCATTCGGACTGGCGCTCGTAGGCCTAGAAAATGAATACGGCGTCACTTTTGGTGAGTTCTCCACCAATTCCCGCGAATCATAATCTCAACTCACACTAATCGTAACGATAATTCCCACGGCTATGAAATTACTGGGTGATTCAGCCATACTCGCTTTTAGGTAGTGACCAATGGGGTCACGACTTAGCTGGCATTTGGTCAGTAGTTGGCAAAATATTACCTATGAACACCCATGAACACTAGTGAACAATAATAGCAGGTCAGAATAACATATTGAGCCATTTTCGTTTTCTATCGTTCCTGGTAAAAGCCCTGGAAGTCTTACAATTTGGACGGAGAGTGTTGTAAGGCCCTTCGACGAAGCTTTGTCAAGCGTTTGAATGAACTATCTGAACCTGATTCCCTCTGTGTCACCGACAAAATGCGCTGTGTAATTTAGATATTACTGATATTATTGATATTGTACAGAAAA
>JAKBSX010000550.1 GCA_021844725.1 Actinomycetes bacterium
AGGTGGTGGAAAAATATAAGGACTACCACTACCCGGGGTTTCCATATCCCGGATGGCATTACTTTAATGATGCTTCAATTGGGACGAATCCCAAGAGCTACCGCCAAATAGAAACACTCTGGAATTACAACGACTCCTGGACCAACCTGCCTGAAAGGGCCCAGGCCGGAGTGATCCACTTTGGGTTCGGAGCCGAACATTGGGATCAAACCTTCTTGAGCTACGCTAAGGAAAACCGTCTCCCAACCATGCACTTTCCTCACGTTCACAATGTTTTTGCAACCTACAAAATCAAAAAGAGGAGCACCGGCGAATGGTATACCCTCATTGAGAAAGGCCGACTAAAGATCCTTGATGAACCAGATGTGGTTCGCTTGGCCTTGACCCTTGGGGATATAAAACTTCTTGAGTATGACTGGATACCAGCGGTGCCTGGAATCAACTACCCCGGCGACTATATGAAAGATTACGCCAGTGACCCGATCTCATGGATTAAAAGAGACCAAGAGGGTGAGTTTGCAGTGAATAGGGAGCTAAAGTGACCCAAAATATGGTCACCGCTTCGCCAAAACAGGTGAATGGCGCCGAACCTTTTTATGTAGCCACTGGAGATGAAATATCGCTGTTTGAGGCTGCTTACTCCGACAGAACTCCAGTGTTGCTCAAAGGGCCAACAGGAACCGGGAAAACCCGGTTCCTGGAGTATATGTCGTACCGGCTCTCTGCTACTTCCGGGGAAAATATTCCACTAAGTACGGTAAGTTGCCAGGAGGACCTGACCGCGTCCGATCTGTTAGGAAGATTTATCCTTGAATCCAACGGGACAAGATGGGTGGATGGACCGCTTACCAACTCAGTCCGAAATGGCGGGATTTGCTATTTAGACGAGGTTGTCGAGGCCCGTAAAGATGTGATGGTAGTTCTCCATTCTTTGACTGATCACAGGCGAATGCTTCCAATTGCAAAATTGGATACCGTAATTGAAGCTCATCCGTCTTTTTTATTGGCGATTTCATACAATCCCGGCTATCAGACCAGTATCAAAGATTTGAAGCACTCCACCCGTCAACGGTTTATAGCCATTGATTTTTCCTACCCACCCCAGGAGGTCGAGCGCGAAATACTCATCAAAGAAGGTGGCGCCTCACAAGAAGATGCTGAACGATTAAGCTCTTTAGCAGTAAGACTTCGTAATTTAAATCAGGATTATCTTGTGGAAGGTCCCAGCACCAGGCTGCTGATTTATGCGGCACGTTTGATACAGCGCGGCATTCCCAAGTACCGTGCCTGTATGGCTGCGGTAGCTGATGTAGTTACCGACGATTACGTTACTCGCCAGGCGATCAGCGAAGTAATCACAACCTACTTCGAAGACACTGATACTAGGTTATAATTGCGGATCAAGATGGCAAGTACCGCATTCGATTGCACTGAACTCAAACTTGAAGCTTACGAGATGTACTTCAAAGCTCTCACTGGAGCCAATATAACCATAGAGGAGTTCGAGCCAGAGACGAAGTTTCCATTTCCGGACACTTTGACAACTCTTCGTTTGCCTAAGTGCGTAGAGAAGTTAGCCAAGCCGATTTTTTTCCAGATCGCACTAGCTCACAGAGCCCAGCGAATAACCACATCAACCTTTAAAGTAGACGTTTCAGCGATAGTAGACAGCGAGAAACTCGCAAAACTTGATGATGAGGTGAATGGGTTCGCTGAATCTCCGCTCGAGCAGTTTTTTCGGTGCTTTGCAGACAAGCATTTAGCGCAGTTCATTTATCAGTGTCTGGACGATATGAAAATCGATCTGAACCTGCCGCACTATTTCCCAGGATTGACCGACAAACTGGGCAAGGTTATGAAGGCGTCGTTATCTGACCGGCCGGTATTTACGGGTATGGTGCCGAAAGCTGCTGCAATGGAACTCCTTCTTCAAGCTAGCCTGGGCCACAGATATTCGTCCTTGCCGGAACCTATTGTTGAAGCTGGATCGGAGATATATGCAATCTTCGATGCCGTCAACTTTTTTGACATCAGCCAACAATCGGTCCTTGACGCCGCTGTCCGGATCTACAGCTGCATTAATGGGCTGCCGAGCCTGGGAAGAATTACCGGAACTGACAATCTGGCTGACATCGATATTAATCCCCGACGAGTAAAGAATTCATGGCCCATCCCTTGGCCGGAACCCGCCAGGACTCGTATTGAAGGGGACGATATTTTAGAGGTTACCGTTCCTCAAGTTGCATATCGGGGCTCAATTGAAGCACTGATAGCAATTGCTCCGGCAGCAGCTGGCCCGGATCATCAAGCGCTCTACCGTCTCTCCAAATTGTCTAATTTCTCAAACTCAGAACCTGATCACAGTGGTAGGCCAAAGGTGGATGGGCCACCAGAACCCCTCCCACACGAACACCACGACCTCGCCAGAGAACTACACCATCACGAAGAAGGTGAACTTCACCATAAGGGCGGCAACTCCTACCTTTATCCAGAGTGGGACATGTATCAACACCGATACAGAAAAAACTGGTGCAGGGTGATAGAAGAGAAACCCTTGGCGGCCACCGATGGTGAAAAGGTTTCCCTTCAGGTCAGATATGCCAAGGAGCTCAACCGGCTCAGGAGGGTGATGGAAATTCCAAACTCAAATGCATTTACTCCTCAGAGGCGGCGCTCCGGAGGACCTGACCTTGATTATGACGCAGCAGTTGATGCGATGATTGATCTCCGTAGCGGGATGGAACCATCAGAAAATATTTATATAGACCTAGTTCGAAAAAAACGTGACGTCGCAATACTGATCCTGATCGATATAAGCGCATCGACTGCTGAAAGAGTTGAAAATGCGGAGCCAATTCTCCTTGACCTTTCGGGTCTTCCCGGTCAGCAGGTTAAGGAGAGACCACCGAGAATACTCGATTTAGAAATCATAAGTTCGCTCCTGTGCAGCAATGCGCTGGAGGGAGTTGGAGATGCTTTTAGCATCTGGGCCTTTTCGGGCACAGGACGGGAGCACGTGATACTCAGCGAAATCAAACCTTTCAATCAGTCAATGTCCGGAGTCGTAGTTTCAAAAGCTGCGGCACTAAAGCCGGTACATGCGACAAGATTAGGAACAGCAGTCAGACATTGTGGAAAAGTCTTAGGTAAAATCCAGGCGGAAACAAAACTTCTATTGGTACTTACAGACGGACGCCCCTACGATACCGACTACGGAACCTCATATGGAGAGACTGAATCTCAGTCATATGCGATCGCTGACAGTGATATGGCTTTCAAGGAAAT
>JAKBSX010000551.1 GCA_021844725.1 Actinomycetes bacterium
CTAACTGCGAAGGAAATCATTGAAATCAGTGAGATTGAGTCTCAAGTCATAGCTCTTACCGCTGTGAAGCTATCACTTGAGGCGAGCCCCTTGGAAAACGTCTTTCTACCAGAAATCGCTGGCATTTACCGCGAACTGAACGAGCTTCTGCAACGTTTGTATATACCCTGAAGGCTGCGCCTCATCAGCTCCGCGTGAGAACGCGTCTCATCGTTCGAAAATTCCTCCAGATCGATAACCTTGTTGACGGAGATTCCAGGGTCATGATCAACTTTCGATTCATCAATAAAGCACAGCTGCGTCAACTCTATGACGCCTTTTAGTTTCCGGCTAAGTTAACTTACAAGCCTAGTGGAAATACATTTTCAGGGGAGGAAGTCTTTTTGGCGGGACTCTTTCGGATTCTTGGTCCGGTGACTCAACTTGATAACTTCTACTACAGTACGATGGGTTTGACTCAAGAACAGGTATCTATGTGTATCAGCTGTTTCTTAGACCATGTTGTTGGTGAATGGGGTTACTTAATTACTAACCACCTGGATTTTTTCAAACAATACTGGAAGTCCATGTGCATAGCGGCCCAGAGAAAACTACGAGTTTTGCGAAACCTAAATGTCGCCGGACCAGGAGAGCTAGACGGATATGTCTTTCCTATGTTCATCGACAATAGTATAGTTTGCTGCACAAGAGCCGGTGGTGGACCTCAATATGAACGTGAAAGGGATGCAGCAACTCTTAATCAACCATATCGGAGACATAGAAGGAATGATCCATTGCTTCAACGCGCAATTTACACTGGCTTTAAGAAGGCTCATGGTCTTAAAGTTCAAACCGTCAACGTCCTAAATGGGATGATTGCGCATTGCAGTGAGCCTACGTCGACCCGTGAGCCTGACACGACCATGTTAAGAACAACGATGATTAATCAAATGCTTAGAAGGATTCAAATTAATGATGAGGTTCAGTACTTTGCTTACGGGGACTCCGCCTATGATCCACTTAATAATTCACACATCTATGGATTTGAATCGAAAGCCATGAATTGCCTTCGACAGTCGATTGAGCACGATTATTCACAATGGAAACAAACTTTCGCGGGCATCACTCATAGTGCTCAACTGAAAATAAGACTTAACAGAGTCGGCCATCTTATTCTTGCAACTTTGATTATGCACAATGCTTACCTTTGTCTTAATGCAGGGCTGACCGCAACTCGGTTTAAATGTGATACGCCTTCACTTTTGGAATGGATGCAGTATGGTCCAAGAGGAAAGCCTAGATCGTATTTTCAAAACATCGAAGTGAACGTTGATGCTTGGCTTTCAGAAGCTGTTGACATCAATGCGATGGAAAGGGCTGCTGCGGAAGCTCAAGAAGCTGTAGCAGAAGAGAATACATTCGAGGAATTTGAGTAATAATAATGCAATATATTTTTTATATACTGATTAATACAACGCCAACTTAGAACTCAGTTGCTAAGTATTATTTTTTGTAGTGGCTAATTGGAATTGCATAAACGAAGTCATGGCATCAGCTAGTTGATCCAGTTTTCCTGCCATACCATTTACGGCCTCCTTAAGATCACAAGTGTTGATATTAAGGGTGGTCAACGCATCCGCCTGAGCCTTCTGAAGATCCTCCGATTTTTTGGCAGCTTCCAACTTCGCTTCAATTACTTCAGGTGGACAGATTTTTGCTGCAACTCGAGCCAATCGATCAGCGAATTCGTCGTTTTGGCAATCAAAATTAGTCTCAGGAGATCAAATAGTACTAATAGTTTCACCGGAATCATTCAACAGCTCGACAGAATCTATTGATTCCTCGAGTGTTTGCTTACGACGCTTAGGTTTCTGGGCAACGTCATCAATGCTGGAGGATAAGTGCTGTTTCATTAGTTGGCTCGTTTTGGTGGCCAAGACTCCCTGAAGTTTAGCCTTCGTGAAAGCAGTCTTGGAGTCATCTTCTTCATCTCCAGGTGTCTCTTTAGTTTGAAGTAGCATCTTGTAGAGGAGCTTATCAGTCTCAGAAAGGTCATCGAGCGCCGAGAGATTCGCACCTTGTTTGTCAAGTGCAAGCTGTTTAGACAATGCCTCTTTGTATCTTTGAAACTGTTTATTGAGAGCTTTGCCTTCAATTTTACCGAAACTCTTAAATGGGGGATAGTTTGTCATAAGATCGTAGGCTATGGCATCGAACTTCTGGGCATAACTTGTAGTTGTAGACATGTAGGCTCTATGGCGGAAGACAAGGCCAACAAAGATCTTCTTCATCTGTGGATCCTTCCAGGGTATGGCTGTATTGAATTTCGAATCAGTGGTTGTTGTCGCTTTTCCCACCTTCTTCGATGCCTTTGGAACTAGAGCTGGTTCGTTAATGGCATTCGGAACGTTCTCATCGACGATTGTAAAGCTTGGCTCGAGTTCATTGGAGGATATGACTGTAGGGGAGAGCGCTAGCAGCCACGGGGTGACTTCAGTTTGAAATTTTGGCGAAATATAAAATAAAGCGATTTTGCTTGTCTGTCATATACTGTAGAAGTAGCGTAGGACAGGATAACCCGCATGAGACCCGGTTCTGTCTCAAATCCTGTCTGATCATATACTCTCTAATCACACCAATATCCTCCCATCTCGTCTAAGATAAGTTCTCCAATAGTCAGCGTCCATAGAGATCAGCACCGAGGCAACATCCTTGTCTAGAAGTAGCCATTTGTGCTCGACGTCATCATTCATAGGTGTATTGAGATAGGCCGAGGTAATATCGATCTTAAAGATCTCGAGGTCATGAAAGATAGCGATAGACACAACGATAAAGATGGATTCCACTCTTATAACGGGGCCTTGAGTTTCGCCCACGAAGTCTTGAACATCACCTCTGACTAGTACTCTGACTTTCGACTTTTCAAACTCGCCGGAAGGTGCATATTTCTCGATATAGTTTTTCATCATCGGGAGGATTAACTTTCTCTCATCAGCAGATAAATTTTCGATGTGCTCCCCGTGCCAAATCTTCTTACTGTCCCCCTTGAGGATCTCCTTCAGTAATTCATCCCATGCTGCCTCAGGTCGGGTTTTCATCGCTTGATCGAAGTACACATTCGCTTGCTAAGCTCCGCCCACTTCACCTCCGTGTCGGGATAAATAAGAGTTGCGTAAGATCTCGCGCGCTCTGATTAGATTGGCGTCGGTCCTCTTGAAGCTTTCCCACGTCTTGCGGTTCAGGTTCTCTCCAACCCATAGCGACATATTCCGCATAGCGATCAGCATCATACTCGCTCGATTTGGA
>JAKBSX010000552.1 GCA_021844725.1 Actinomycetes bacterium
ATCTAAGGCAATTTTGAGACTGCGACTACAGCTAATAGTGCTGAGAAAAGTACCCCCATTGTGACCGGGTCGAAGCCGAGCACCTGCTTTGCATACAGTGGAGTGATGAAAGAATTCTGATCTGCTAGGATGTTGTACATGCTATAGACAAGTATCAGCGCATATAGAATGCGATTGTGTAGCATCAACCTGATCGCACTTAATGAGTCGGAAAGATTGTGAAGAGATAACGAACGTCTCTCCGAAATAGGAAGAGTTTCTTTCAAGAAGAGGGCCCTGACCATGGCAGCGATCAGAGTGAGTGACCCTCCTACCATGAAGAGCAACAAGTATCCTTGATTTGAAATGGTCAGTCCGCCCAAAATAGGCGAAATGGCAGCGGCGATACTCGCAAGCATCGAATACGTTCCAAAAGCTCGTCCCCTTCGCCCTGTCTCTGATGACTCGGCTACAAGAGTATTCGCAACGCGAAAGAAAGAGCTTCCTAATCCCGAGATAGGCAAAGCGATCGCAGCAACTATTAGATTGTCCGAAGCTGCAAAAAGAAATATTGCAACGGCAGAGATTAGACTCGACAATACTATCAGTCTCTTTCTTCCGTACGCGTCAGCAAGCACACCCGCTGGTGCGGAACCTAATGCAGCAATCGCTAGCCAAACTGCGTAAATTGCGGATATCTGTACTGGACTTGCGTTATAGACTTCAGTGTAGTAAACTGGAAGAAAGTAGAACCAGAGAGTGTTTCCGAAGGTTGCCACCATTGAGCTGAGCCCCATCACGAGCACATTGCTCTCAAAACGCGAATCGGCGTGCACATCTTCGGGATGCAAGAGAAATTTGAATCTCTTTGGAAGATTCACCATTATATCAAGTTAATATGATTACTCCAATATCGGCTACTCGGTAACAATTAAATTTAGCAACAAAAAGACAAAATAATCCTCAAAATAACCCGCGAATAGTATGGAGTAATCCCGCTGGCCAACATGTGCTTTGAAATCAAATCTCTACTTCGATCTTGTGCTGAATTTCTTGAACCCGTATTCAAAGATGGTGCCTCCAAAATGCAGAGCGCATGGCAACGCTTATTATTTCTGAACGATGAAAACAGATTTCGCAATGCGACTAGTGACATTTGAAGAGCCTCATTATCATCGCGAAAGATTGGGAATTTGGATTGGACAGGACGATGTAGTTGATGCAAACTTTGCTTATGCTCGAATGTTGAAGGATCAGGGCGAAGATTATCCCTCTCGCTTCGCGGAAGCGTTCGTGCCGCCTAGCCTAGTCCATCTGCTCGAAGGAGGGAAGAAATCAATGGAAGCAGTCAGGCAGGCAGAGAAATTCGTTGAAGATTTTGGCATTTCGAAGATCGTCGGTCCAGAAAACGAAGAATGTGTTTTCAAATTCTCAAATGTCAAGATAAAGGCCCCCATACCCCATCCGGGAAAGATAATTCATACGGCAGGCAATTTCAGAGAGCATGCAAAGGAAGGTTCAGACTCTGGTTGGGAATTTCCGATGCCTCATTGGATATCATTTCTCAAAAGTCCTTCCTCAATTGTCGGTCATGATGGCCAGGTCATTCATCCAAAGTACACAAAGACTCTCGACCACGAGATTGAACTTGCAATCATAATCGGTAAGAAGTCCAAGCACCTCACTAAAGATACGGCCTGGGATGCTATAGCTGGATTTACCATCTTCAATGACATAACTGCTAGAGATATCCAGAAAGAAGAGATGAAGTCAGGACTTCTCAACTTCGGTAAGAACATGGACACTTTCGGTTTGTTCGGCCCTTGCTTTGTACCAAAGGAAGACATTGGTAATGTTCACAAGTTGAAGATAGAGTGCAGAGTCAACGGTGATCCGCGTCAAGTAAGTAACACTGATCACCTATCGGTTACTGTCCCAGAAATAGTCGAACATTATTCATGGGTCACATTGTATCCAGGGGACATCATTACGACTGGGACGGTGTCCGGAGTTGCCGCTTTTAGAAAAGACCCTGAAAAATACTGGCTCAAGCCTGGAGACGTATTGGAATCAGAGATTGAGAACATTGGTGTGCTCAGAAACCACATAGTGGAAGAAAAGGGCAATTTCTGATTCAGTTTGTCGAAAGTCTGTCGCCCTCTCAGCATCTTGCGGCGATACCACTTTATCAAGTGGAAATGAGTCGCTTGTCGCCTGATTCGTACAATACTCGGTTGACTAGGAACTGGAAAGATGCGTCAGGCTTCCCATCGAAAACAATTGTCCAAAGTAAAGTCGAACAAGGCTACAAAGAAATTTCTGATTATGGCATCATCGGAGACCTGAAGACTTGCGCGCTGGTCGGACTAGATGGATCTGTTGATTGGTTTTGCACTCCAAGATTCGATTCGCCAAGTGTGTTTGCATCCTTGTTAGACGCAAAGAAAGGAGGCAAATTTAGAATCTGTCCGGCAGATGAGCAATATCAAGCGAAACAATACTACGATTACAACACGAACATCCTTATCACAGAGTCATCTACACAAACGGGGTTAGTATCGCTTACGGATTTCATGCCTTGCTTTAAGCTCGGAGATGTTATGGTCTCAGCGGCCGAAATTCATCGCAGAATAAATTGTGTCTTGGGGCACGTTGATGTTCGAGTACTCCTCGAGCCAAGAATGAGTTATGGCAGAGTTGTTCCCAAAGTGAGCCGTGTTGAACGCATCGGTTACTCGTTCCTCCCTGGCGATCCTAGTGCCAAACAAGAACTGGCACTCATAACTCAATCAGATTTCGAGATAAATGATGGTGGCCTCTACGCCGATTTTAGAATGAGAGAAGGAGAAATCATCGATCTAGTCCTAAGATACGGAGGAGCGAAAATTCATCATAGCGAGAAAACGTTTACCGACATCAAACTTGATCGAACGCGCGCTTTCTGGAAAAGATGGAGCTCTGCCTGCAAGTACAAAGGCGTGTGGAGGGACGAGGTAATGAGATCTGCGCTCGTCCTCAAGCTTCTCGAATACTCACCTACTGGAGCGATTGTGGCTTCCCCTACGACTTCATTACCAGAAGAGATTGGCGGCTCAAGAAACTGGGACTATAGATTTTCCTGGATTAGAGATTCATCTTTCGTTCTATGGGCATTCCATAATCTAGGCTACACTTCAGAGGCAAGGAGTTACCTTGAATGGTTAACTAGCATTTTCTGCCTTACTGGTGGAAACCTCCAGATCATGCTCGGAATAAGTGGTGAACGAGATCTTTCTGAAATCTCATTGGATCATTTGGAGGGA
>JAKBSX010000553.1 GCA_021844725.1 Actinomycetes bacterium
ATCACCATTGGGCCTTGCATCAATAGCATGATTCAGTTTGGAGCAACTTTTTATGGTCACCTTCCCATTATCGTCCAATAAATTGAAAACTTGAAATCACGTACGAAGCAATCAAGTTTGCGAAAAATCAATTGCGGGAATTCTTTAGATGCCTACAGACAAGTTTTGGTTTATTAGTTTCCGTTCCCAGTGAGGGCAATCGTGTAGTGTCTTACCGGCATTACCCGAACAGGCGTCTTCGAATTTTTTGCCATTGACAAAATAGCCTTACAGTTACCTCTAAATTCTACGTAATGCGTTTGGCCGTTTTTAAACGTCGTTTTAACAAATGCCTGGCAAACATCGACATGTGCTGTTGACGGGGCGTTCGAAGCTGACGCGGAAGATTTCGGCGTCGATGAAGCGTTACTTGCAGATTGGAAGGGCGAAGTTTGCCAATTTGCCGAAGAGGGCTGCGACTGATGGGAGATAAGCCCAAACTGCCAGAGCAGGGCCACAATAACTCCGATTCCTAGAATGCTCAGATCTATTATGCCTGCTATTATTCCTGTTCTGTCCTGCTTGTCAAAAATTTCGTCGTATACTTCATTGTCTGGTGCTGGAATCCCAGTTGGATGTTGGTTTTGGTTCTCCACATTCGTCTCCTAGAATCTGCACAAAATTGTGCAAGCAGTCGTTACCTGTCCCAGGTCAATTTTTGTATGCCGTTTAGCCCATGTGGCAGTTGCATATTTAGAAGTGGAATCAATTTACTTTGAGACTGCATTTATATTTGTTTGTCACACATTTTAGTGTAAGGCACAAATATCGATTCGTGTTTTTTCTGGTGGAACGCTTCGCTGGCCAATGGTTTTCTAAACAAGCATTTCATTTTGTCGAAGGATTCTTCAAGATGGAGTTATCTTCGGTTTGTTCTATAGCTACTGTCTATTTCGGCCTACCGAGTCACTACTGGTCGTGGAAATTGTGATTGTGGCCATCCCTATGGGTTCGTGGGGTTGGAAGTAATTTCTGAAAGTTTCATTTACGTGGTTCGGCGCAAACAGTGCAATCTTGCGTAAGGTTAATTGCTTTGCCTGGTTTATTGACACGTTTGAGGTCCCCCGCAAATCGAAAAGCTCTTGGTTTGCCCTGTTGTTTATTGAGGCCAGTACGACATGCTTGGCTAAATCGAATTTGATATTTCGGATAACCTCCATAAGTTTATTTTCTTGGCTAAGTGTGAATCCTCCTGAGCCTCCTCACAAACTACCTGCTGTAGATCGACATTTTCTTTGATCTTGTGTAGTGGTACATGGCCCGGGCCTTCCACCATTACCTGTACACCTTTGGCTTTGGCCCTCTTGGTTAGCTCCCCTAATGTCCTAAGTTCAGAAAATTGAGCCTCATCGTTGGCATCGGCAATTGAACCCGGCCTTAGTCCATCACCAAGTGAAACTGAAATATCATAAGTCGCCAAAATATCGCAAATCTCATCGAAATGGTCGTAAAGAAAGTTCTCCTTATGATGTGCAAGGCACCAGGTAGCCAAAATTGAGCCACCTCGGCTTACAATTCCAGTTACCCGTGGAATGGTGAGAGGAATATACCCAAGAAGAAGCCCGGCGTGAATCGTCATGTAGTCCACACCTTGCTCAGCTTGAGAAATCATCGTCTCTGCATAAACTTCCCAAGTAAGGTCTTCTGCTACTCCCCCGACTTTTTCAAGGGCCTCATAGATCGGCACAGTTCCCATTGGTACCGGCGAGTTCCTGATAAGGGCTTCACGAATAATTGCAATATCCTTACCCGTAGACAGGTCCATTATGGTATCGGCACCGTAACGGACCGCCTGGCGGAGTTTTGTGACTTCCTCATCAACACCGGAAAAAACTACCGAGTTACCAATATTTGCATTAACCTTGACCAAGAAATTCTTACCAATGATCATTGGCTCGCTTTCTGGGTGGTTTATATTGGCGGGCAATATTGCCCTGCCTTCTCGAATTTCTTGGGCTACAAAAGAAGGCTCTACACCCTCTCTGAGCGCCACAAACTCCATTTCCGGGGTGATTTCACCACGGCGAGCATATTCAAGCTGAGTTGGCCTATGCCCGCTCTTTGCGCGCAAAACCCGGTGACTCAAAGTAGCTGAACCCATGTCCTGGGCTTTTTTGCCAAACGGGATCGTAACCGAATCCTCTCGAACTTCCTCTACGTCTCCCCGTTGGAAAATCCACTCAGACCGCAACGGCTTCAACCCGTTTCTGGGATCATCGTCGGGTCCTGACGTATCGTACAGATGAAACTTCACTGGCTCGCCATTCAGGTCTTCCTCACTGAGCAAGACCTCCTTGAAAGGCACCTCCAAGGCGCGATCCTGTGTTTTTAAATAAACTTTGCTAATTGAATTAGTCATGACCACTCCCTCCGCCGGCATTATCCGGATCAGGTATCTTCGGTCGATGCCAAAGGCATCCTCTCAGCCCAGTGCTTGAGCTCCCGATATTTCCAGATTTACTTATTCGACCCTAGCACCAAATCACTGATAGACGCCATAGCTCATAGACAATCCCGCAACGAACCGAATATTTAACCTAACACGACCGGCATTAATCATTTCGATTGAAGAAACTGCACTAAATAAATATCGCTGAGTTCACACGACCCACCCGATAGATGAGAACATGCTAACGTCCGTCACATTATCACCAACAAATTAGTGACTATATTGCAGTGCCATCAGAATCTTCACAGCTTATGTAAAGCCAAATGCAGCGATGTACCGCCAACGTGCCACTATCAAAACGGTACTTCGCTTAGTGTTTCATTTTGCGTGCGCAGGGTTACTGTCCGCATGCGCTTTCATCGCAACGAGTTCATCGCACACGAACAAAAAGTCTGTTGAAACCACGAAGCCACATGCGGCAAATCAATCGAAGATATTGCAGAACCTTCCGAAAAAACTCGTAGTGATAAAACCCTTATTTGGGGTCGACATTCAAATAGTATTTTCTATCCAAATCGGTTCAGATTGGACAAATCAGAAAATTAAATTCTCTCCAATTTCACCTGCATCAACTGGGACTTTACATGGACAGGATACTTTGTCAATACCAATTACGGGAGGGAGTTTAAAATATCAAACTTTTCCGCCAACAGCCAGCGGCACATTCGTCGGCTCAGGAGGATTCACACTTAGCCAAGAAAATAAACTTATGGAGGTTATCCGAAATATCAAATTCGATTTAGCCAAGCATGTCGTACTGGCCTCAATAAACAAC
>JAKBSX010000554.1 GCA_021844725.1 Actinomycetes bacterium
TGGAAAAGAAATTGGGACGTAACTCCTCGAACTCTTCTATGCCCCCTTCGTCAGATGTGTTTTCAAAACCAGCTAAGCCCGAGTCACCTAATCGCAAAGCTCGTAGGGCTATGGGGAGAAAGCCCGGCAAGTAACCAGGCGATAGCGGACACAATCTTGCCCAAGTTGATAGTCCCGATGAAGTAATTATCCATAGGCCCAAAGAATGCGACTCATGTGGAGCTGATCTTTCCAGCGCTGAAGTTGTTGGTGAAGAAGTTCGCCAAGTCTTTGATATTCCAAAGCCTAAGATGGTGGTTAGCGAACATCGTCTTATCAAGCTGGCCTGTAGCTGTGGAAAGCAATGTGAAACTGTATTTCCACCCGAGGCTCGTGCATATACATCCTACGGACCAAGGGTTCGTGCATTTGCCTTGTATCTAATGGCCCGTCAACACTTGCCAGTTGAGAGAGCGGCGCAAGCTTTGGCTGACCTGTTGGGGGTTGAATGTTCCACTGGGTTTCTTGACAACATTTACAACGAGGCGAAAGACGGTCTTGAAGATTTTTATAATGAAGTTCGACGTCAGCTTATAGGTTCTGACGTTGTCCACTTCGACGAAACACCGATGAGGGTGGGAGTAGTTCGTCACTGGGTTCATGTCTGCTCAAATAACTTATTGACCTTACTTCATAGCGACTCCACCAGGGGAAAGGCTGCAGTTAAACGAGCTGGAGTTCTAGAGAACTTTAGGGGTGTTTGTGTTAGCGATCGCTTGTCAATGTACTTTGGCTATAAAGATTCTAAACACCAAGTTTGTAACGCACATTTACTTCGTGACCTAGCCTCCGTTGGAGAGATTACTGGCCAGGCTGAGTGGGCAACCCAGATGGCTGAGCTACTCACTAAGACTAATGAACAAGCTCACAGTGCAAGAAAGCTAGGCAAGTCTCGGCTATCTTTCATTCAATTAGCACAGCTGTCACTAAATTACGACCTAATTGTCAAACAAGGCCTAGCTCAAAACCAACCTCTTTTGGCTCGAAAGCGAAATAACCTTGAAAAGGAGTCCTATAATCTCGTCCAAGCGTTTCTAAAACTCAAAGATGAGATCACCCTCTTTGCCTATGACTTATCTATTCCATTCACTAATAATCAAGCCGAAAATGATTTACGCATGGTCAAGCTACAGCAAAAGATCTCTGGTTCCATGAGATCTGCCTCCGGGCTTGGACGCTTTGCCAAGGTTCGCTCCTACATTTCAACCTGCTCAAAGCAAAACGTCAATGTAATAGATGCACTTTGCGATTTGTTCCTCGGCAAGCCATGGATGCCACCAGTTCCTGCTCGCATCTGACTCGAACACACAAACTAACCGATCTCAATTTACTCTAGATTGTTATTTGGATATGTCGCGTACCGATGGGGTGGTGAATGGTTACAAACTCGGCCTTTTGGGTGAAGATGAACTCATAGATCATCTCTTAGCTTGTCTCCTTTACCCAAAAGGCCGAAAAGCGTTTTAAGATTTCCTTCTCCATCTTTAGTTCAGCATTTTCTTTTCGAAGGCGTTTGATCTCCCCTTCGAGAGAAATAGGACCATCTACCTGGCTTTTAGGCTTAGACTGTATAACCCAACTTCTTAGCGCCGATTCAGAAACCTCTAGTTCCCTGGCAATCTCAGTCAATGGTCTTGAACTGGTAAGGACAAGTTTGACCGCATCATCTTTGAATTCACGCGTGAAGAAAGGCTTAATTTTCTTCTTTTCTTCCATATACATATTCTCCTTTATTTTAGGTTCGCATGTACGGAATTTGGAGTAGGTTCAAAGGATCGAATTCTCAATAATTAGAGTACGGAAGTGAGATAGATCCCATATGAGAAGAGGGTGGAGGGCGGTTATTGTCGCCGTAGTGATGTTAGCGCTAGCAGCCGGAACTTATACGATTATAAGTTATGTAACTCGTAAGACTTCCACGTCTACAGAGGCAAGTTCACAACATGGAACAACCACGCAATCGACGTCAAAAACTCGTGAGCAAGTGAACCAACCAGAAAATACTTATCATCAGCTGACTTCACAATCGTCAAAGTATGTTTCGGTAGCTGAGCAAATGTTGGTGTCTCAAGGCGAGAGTGTTACTGTCGATGGCTATAAGATCCAACCTGCGACGATAGCGCAGTACATGGTTGGCAACGCCCAGAGAGCCGTAATTCCCGTACCTCTGTCTCCAAGATCTACGGAAACGACTGTATCAGCAAGCTCTGCCGTCACCAGTGTTGAGTCCGAACAGCAGGGGATCGCCTTTCAGGTATTCCAGCTGCTCCTTTCAAATTATGCACAGAAGAATGGTCTGCAGGTGTCACAGTCCTTTGTCGCTAGTCATCAAGCGCTTTTCGGAACAATAACCATGAATGGAAAAACTTTGACCCTCAAGTCAGACCCTTCGGTGTTACTGGATGCCGCCACCCTCCATCAACTCGAGGATGAATTTGCGGTCTACGGCTATATCAGTGCTAAGCACCTCGATGAGGATATGGATACCCAGCCACACGTGTTTATTGTTCCCGCGGAGAAACAATGGCTGCAGAGGCAACTGCCTGATAATTCGATCGTAATTCAAAATGTTCCTGGCATGACAAGCCAGAATGTTTGGGAGTTCTTTCCCTCAAGTTGAGCTTTTTAAGATAACTATTCGTGCGTCCTGTAGCTCGGGCGTGCTTATTGCAAAGGAGCAATTATGACGTAACCGAGCGACAAGCTCACGACAACCAGCCGGTGCAAGTCCGGTCTGGGGAGACGCCAAAGCCTTTTTGCACACAATTTCGCACACAACTTTTCCGGCGTGCCGACCCCAGGTCGCCGAGGAGCACGGCCGAAACTTGGAGGCACTGGGACAGCGGTTCGTATGCGGTCACATCAAGTGGAGACGAGCGGACTCGAACCGCCGACCCCCTGGTTGCAAACCAGGTGCTCTACCAGCTGAGCTACGTCCCCAAGAGTCGCAAAACATCCTAGCTTCAAATGGCGCTTTGTCAATTTAGAAGCCTAGCGGACAGGCCGATTCTTATCCAGGTCACTGTGCACGTAGGCGACTATCCGATAGGCTTCTTACTTTCAGCTAGAATCAAACTGTGGGTATGAGACAGCCAGCATTTATTGGGCTGGCACCGTAGTGGAAGACGTAATTTCCGTCTCGCAGCTTCGCAAGAATTATGGCGATTTTACGGCCCTGGGTGGAATTAGCTTCAGTGTCAAAAAGGGCGAAGTGCTTGCT